>NZ_VRVG01000087.1:0-23889 GCF_008040085.1 Methylobacterium sp. WL7
CCCTCGATGCCGGCGATCCGCCAAGCCATCCTGGATCACCTCAGTCAGCCACCACCGCGGCGATGCCCGCACTGTGACGCCGTTCTCAATCTGCCACCCTGAAGTCAAAATGCCAAAGTAGTGCTAGGACGATGCGCTCCTTTTCGACGAAGATCGCAGCTTTCATTCTTGTTGCCATGATGAAAACTCCATTCGATCGGATCTCGCTGAAGAGAATATTGTTGCTAGACAATCGGGATTTATAGATATCATGACGATGACATCCGCGGGACGCCGACCCGGCCCGCGGATGTAACGTGTCGCGCCCAGGCGGACCTCGGCGCCGCTATCGAAACTCGCGTCGCGCTCGGAGTAGGACTGGCCGTGACCGAGGGACGTGGGACACCCTCGGTGTCGATCCGCGTCAGGCCGCTTCAGCGCGCTCCGGCACCGGAATTCCGATCCACTCCTTGTAGAACGTGTCGATGTCCGGTTCGAAATCACGGATCACCGGGTACCAGGGGGTCGGCGCCTCGACGTCGTGGAGGGTGCCGCATTCCGGGCAGTAATATTCTCGAAGAACCTGCCAGGACGGGGTCTGGGCCATCAGGCGCGGATAGATCTTTTCGAGCTTTTCAGCCGTGTCGCGGATGTTTATTTTCGCGAAGAGCTTCCAGTTTTCTTTCCATCCGCAGAAATCGTGGCCGCATTCGCAGCGAACCTTCCACTCCTTGGTCGTACCCAGTTGGACGATGTAGAGCTTCGGTCCGAGCGGCAGGATGATGCGGTCGTCCCAGTTCACGCGTTCCTGGAGGATCTCCAGATAGGTCGAAAACCGTTCCGGATCCTTGGGCGAGGCGAGCATCTGGTGGAGCGTGTCGTGATCGATCTTGCCGTCGATGAGGTCGGCGATCTTGGCGCGTGTGTAGGCCATGGGTGTCCTCGTTGGTCTCAGGAGGAAGGGGCGCCGGCCGGAGGGCGGGCGCGGGATCGGGTCTATTCTTCGACGAACTGAACGGTCTTGACGTCCGGAAGCTCGGAGACGTCCATGTGATAATGGGAGCCGTAGTGCGGTATGCCGATTTCCTCTTCGAGGATCTGCCAGTCTTCGGGTAAGTCCCAGAACGACTTGAAATCAGCCAGGAACTTTGGCCCGAGTTTGAACGACGCCGCGAACATCTGCTTGACGTGGTCGCCCGCGTCCTTGGCGAGGATCTTCTCGCGTTCGACCTTCATCCAGTCGCGGGTCGGCACGGACTTGGCGATGCGCGCCTTGCGGATGTCCTGGCGCATGGCGCGCGTGGCGGCCTCGTCCAGGGCGAAGACTCCGTCGGCGCCCTTCGTCGTCACCACGCCGTGGACCTGGGCGGCGAAGCGTTCGAGGAGGTAGCCTTCGTTCATGTCGGAGACGACGCTCAACGGCTCGCGATCGAGGGGGTCGCCGAAGCCGGGGCCGCCCTTCATCGTGTTGAGGTACAGGTCGTAATCGTGGAACATCTCCTCCGTGGTGATCGCCTGCTTGTCGCGCTTGATCACCGCGTCCTTGCCGAGAAGGCTGTCCCAGAGCGGGTTCTCGGGATCGGTGTCGCCACCCAGAGGCAGCGGCGCACCCTTGGCGATGAGGTCCTTCAGGTCGGTCTTATGGGCGGCGAACCGATAACCGGACGCAGCAGGATAGCCGCCCATCAGACCCCAATCCGAGGACATGTGGCCGTTGCCCATGAAGAACATCGTCCAGTCCTTGGCGTTCCAGACCAGGCGCAAGGTCTCGAAGCCGCAGCCGCCCCGATACTTGCCGGCGCCGCCCGAGTTCGGCTTGATCTCGCGACCGAGGTAGAGGAGCGGCTCGGCGAGTTCCCAGATTTCCATGTCGCCCATGTCGCCTTCCGGATTCCAGATGGCGGCCGCGTGGCTCAGGCCGTCCTGGACCGCCGTGGCCCCGGTACCGTTGGCGGCGCACTCGAACGAGTTGACAGCGTGGATCTCGTCGTACTGGTTGAAGCCGCCGCCCTGGAGCCAGTTCGACGTGTTGGCGTTGCCGGCGTTGACCTCCTCGAGGTAGCCCCGCCCGAAATAGGACCGTGACAGGCCTCGCCACAGCGGCGTCCAGGCCGAGACGAGGAAGTGCCAGGCATACGAGAAGGCGACCCGCCGGTCGTTGGGGTTCATCCACGTGCCCTTCGGCAAGCGGAACTCGGTGCCGTAGGCCGCCCCGTCGTTGATCATCTCGGACGGGATCAGCGTCTGGGTCATCATCACCCATATGCCCGAGGTAAAGCTGACCTGGTGGGCGTTGTAGGTGTGCCAGCCCCAGCGGCTCGCGCCTTCGAAGTCGAGCCGCCACGTCCCGTCGGCCCGGATCGTGATCTCGGACGGGGCGTGCATGATCGTATCGAGCTTGGCGAAGTCCGACGGGACGCGGACGTCCTCGTGCGCATAGGGCACGTCCACGAACCCGACCTGCCGGTAGATGCCTGGAATGGTCATCGCCTTGATGCGGGCCTGCAGGCCGAGGCGGCCGTGCTCGATGGCTTCGTAAGCGAACTTCCAGTAGTTCTCGATGCCTTCCTCGGCGACGACTTCCTCCACCAGCTTGCGGATCATGTGGCAGCCGGCGATCCGGGTGCGCTCGTCGAGCATCCAGTACCGGGTGGTGCGCACCATGCGCTGGCTCTCGTGCAGCCAGTCGCGGAACAGCGTGTCGTCGGCGCCGACCTTGCGGCAGGTGATCGAGTAGCCGTCGCCGAAGCGCTGCACCTGGCCCGTCGACATCGATCCGGGGCCGACCGAGCCCGTGTCGATGACGTGCGTGACTCCGCCGACCCAGCCGATCAGCTCACCCTGCCAGAAAATCGGTACGATGGTATGGATGTCGCACGGGTGGACGTTGCCGATGAGGGAATCGTTGTTGCAAAAGATGTCCTTGTCCTTGACGCCCGGGTTCGATTCCCAGTCGTTCTCGATCATGTACTTGATCGCCGCGCCCATGGTGCCGACGTGGATGATGATGCCGGTGGAGGTGAGGATCGAGTCGCCCGCCGCGTTGTAGAGAGTGAAGCAGAGTTCGCCCTCCTGCTCGACAATCGGCGAGGCGGCTATCTTCTTGGCTGTCTCACGGGCATCAACGACGCCGGCGCGCAGACGCGAGAACAGCTTGTTGTACAGGATGGGCTGGCTGTCGCGCAGGTCCATCTTTTCGAGGCCGGCGTAACACTTCGTACGCTTCGTCGCCTCCATGAGGCGATCGCGGTGCTGCTTCAGGGTCTCGCCGCCGCGCACGATCCCACGGGACGCGCCCTCGGCAGCCTGTGCTCGAATATTGACGTTCATCAGGATGATCCTTGTCCGTATCGATTGAGTAAGGGCTGCGATCAGACTTCCTTGAGGTGGAAGAGGCGGTGCCCGTCGAGGAAGGTCTCGAAACCGTCCGGGACAACGAAGGTCGTGGCGTCGGATTCGATGATGGCCGGCCCGGTGACGCGGTTGCCCGGGCGCAGGGACTCCATCCGGTAGAGCTGGGCGTCGACCCACCGCTTCTTGCGATAGAACTTGCGCGTGCCGAGGAAGGCGTCAGATGGCGCAGTTGCGCCCTCGAGCGGCTCCTTCGGGATCTTGGGCTTGGGAATGGGCACGCTCCCCCGCATGATGGCGCCGGTGACCGAGAAGCCGAGTTCGGGCGAGCGGGCGGAGGCGGCGTAGACACGCCCGTAAGTGGTGTTGAATGCGTCGACGATGCGTTCCCAATCCTCGGCCGTCGCGACCACTGGCAATGGGGACTCGATCTCGAGATCGTTGAGCTGACCGCGATACTGCATCCGGTAGCCGGGCTGCAGTTTGACTTGGTCGGCGTCGTAGCCGTTCAGCTTGAACTCCTCGAGGACGTTGTGGGTGAGTTCCTCCCACGCGGACTGGAGGGTCTTCGACGCCTGTTCGCGCTGCTCGGCCGGGGCATCGGGCGCAAGGTTGATGTCGAGGGACTTGTCGTAGCGGTACTCGAAGTCGGCGGCGGCGCATCCGAACGCGGAGAAGCCGGCCGCCCAAGCGGGCACGATGACGTCCTCGAAGCCGAGGCCCTCGGTATAGCCGTATGTGTGGACCGGCCCGGCCCCGCCATAGGAGAAGCACACGAAGCTCTGTGGGCTGTAGCCCTTGCCGGAGATCATCGCCCGCAGGTAATCGCGTAGGTCGGAGTCCAGCAGTTCGATGACGCCGGCCGCCGCGTCTTCCACCGACAGCCCGAGCGGGTCGGCCAGCTGTATTTTGATGGCGTCCACCGAGCGCTGGCGATCAAGGGTGATGGCTCCCCCCAGGAAATTGTCGGGATTGAGATAGCCGAGCACCATGTGGCAGTCGGAGATCGTCACAGTCTCGATGCCGCTCTCCTTCCAGCATACGCCGACGCGGTATCCGGCGGAGTCCGGGCCAAGCTTGATCGCCTTGGTGTAGGGATCGAGGCGGATGAAGGATCCTGCGCCAGCGCCCACCGAATCCATGGCGACGAGGGGCAGCGAGAGGACGAGCCGGGCCATGTCCGGGTCGTTCTTGATCGTCAGTTCGCCCTGCGTGATCAGCGCCACGTCGAACGAGGTGCCGCCGATGTCGGAGCAGGCGATGTTGTTGTAGCCCAGCACCTCGCCGAGGTACTTGGCGCCGATCACCCCGCCGATTGGCCCCGAGACGATGGTACGGGCGAGCTCCTTGGCCTTCCAGGAAATGGTACCGCCGTGGGTCGCCATGACGCGGAAGTCGAACTTGGTGCCGTGTTCCTTGAAGGCATCGGAAATCTTCTTGAGAGTTTGGCGCGACGGCTCCGCGGCGTAGCCCTCAAGGATGGTCGTGTTGGTCCGGTGGGTTTCTTTGCGGACCGGATAGTAATCCGCCGAGGCGAAAACTGGGATCGTGTTGCCGCTCTTGGCGATTTCCTCGATGACGATGTCGCGCGTCCGGCGTTCGTGGTCGGGGTTTTTGTAGGAATGTAGGAGGCTGATAGCGATGCCCTCGACGCCGGCGGCGATCAGGTCCTGGGCGGCCTCGCGGACGCTGTCCTCCCGCAGCGGGATCACTACCGTTCCGAACATGTCGATCCGCTCGATCACGCCGCGCGTCAGCTGGCGTGGGACGAGGGGGGGATCGTAGCGATGCGTGTTGAGGTGGATCCGGTCTTCGTAGGCGTAGCCGAGATGCGACTGCACCGCGCGGCCCATGCGGTGGAAGTCTTCCATCCCGCGATTGACGATCAGGCCGCAGCGCAGCCCTTTGCGCTGGACAACCCGGTTCAGCATGGCCGTTCCGGAATAGACGCCGGTCTGAAGGCCCTGGAGCCCTTCGTCGAGGGAAAGCCCCCAGGCGGTTAGACCGTCCTCGCTCGACGCGATGAGTCCGAGCGCTTCGTTCTGCGGGGTGCTCTGGGCCTTTCCGACGACGAAGTCGCCGTCCGCATCGACGAAGAATGTGTCCGTCATCGTACCGCCGGCGTCGATGCCGAGCACCTGTACGCTCCTGGCGTTCCGTGCCTGAATATTCACGGGCTTCCTCCTGTTTCGCATCAGCCTCTGTTGGGCCGAGCTATCCAGAAATCAGCAGTATCCGTGCCAAAAGTGCCTGTATCAAATTATTAAGGGGAACATCATCTTACCGCGACCGCGCTCTCATCTTGCCGCGTCCGCGAACGTCCGAAACACGGACAGGCGTCCGAAAGACAGACGCGGGGCTGAAATTTGGCGCCCGCGGCGGCTCATGTACGGAAGCCGATCGGATTGCCGACACATAGCGCAAGAGGACAAATGTCCTAATAGGGCGGATTTCTGCCTGTCCGCTTATGGTCTGCAATGCCTTGAAGCGGACCTCGTCTACGTGCGCGTTTTTGATCAGTTCGGCAGAAGTCCCGCCTCTCGATAGCCACCGATCAACGAATCGAACAGATTTATGTCCGAACGGCTTCGGGCGATGATCTGAGCTCCGGCTACAGCAGCATAGATGGCGCGAGATCTCGTCTCCCCGTCCTTCGGATCAACTGTCTTTGCAGAAATTAGGTGATCACGAAGCCAGGCCGTATTAACGTCTGCAAAGGTCTGGACCTCCTTCAGAACCTGATCAGGCAAAGCGTCATACTCTGTCGCCATGAAGCTGCTGAGGCACATGCGATTGTTGCGCTCCAGAGAGAGGCGAAAAATGCTGGGGTATCGCCGCAGCGCTTCCATCGGGCTTTGCGCATCCGATGAAATAGCCTCAAGATCGCGGGCAACGTCTTCCCAATAGCGGCGCGCAACGGCCTCGCCGAGGATGGCCTTGTTGGCGAAGTAGTAGTTGATGCTGGCGGCCTTGATGCCAACGGCCTCCGCAAGATCGCGGAAGTTGATGCCGCCATATCCATAGGCCATCGCGGCTTCCCTCGCTGCCACGAGGATCGCCTCACGCACATCCCTCTTCAACGTCGCTGCCATTCTCAGCCTCCGCCTGTCATATGGCAGACAGGGGTTGACGGCACAAGATGCCGGCCCTAGCTTGCTGCCTGTCATCTGACAGACAGGCAAAAATCCTCAGGGAAGCGAGACGACGATGTCCGACAAGCTCAAGCTTTTCACCTCACCCTCGGCCTTCCCGAACCCGCAGCGCCTGCGGATCTTCATGCACGAGAAGGGCATCGCCGGGCACTTCGATGAGACGGTCTACGACATGTCACCGGTCGGCGAGCAGCGGGGTTGGAAGCACCTGAAGATGAACGCTTGGGGCGAGACACCGACCCTCGCGCTCGCCGACGGCTCTTACTTGAGCGAGACCTCCGCCATCGCCCGCTACCTCGACGACGCGTTCGAAGGCCGCAAGATCATGGGCGAGACGGCGCACGAGCGTGGCCTCGATCAGATGTGGGACAACCGGGTGTGGGTGCACATCCTCTATCCCATCGTTACCGCATTCCATGTGCTGCATCAGGGTCTGGGCCCGAAGCTCGAACTGACCAGCAATCCGGCCTGGGGCGAGCATTCCCGCAAGGTGGCACTGGCGCATGCCGGTCTCGTCGACCGGCATCTCGCCGACGGCCGCGCGTGGCTGCTGGGCGGCGATCAGCCGACGTTCTCGGACATCACATTGGCGACGGCCATCGCGTTCTCCAAGTTCCCGGTAAACGCCACTCCGCTCGATGAGCGCTTCGAGCATCTCGATGCCTTCTGGCAGCGCTGGCAGTCTCGGCCGGCCTTCGTCGCTGCCTATGCGGACAGGAGCAGCGGTGTGCCGGAGATCGACAACCGGACGTGAGCGCCCAGCGGTCGGTCCCGGCCGGGGTCCGACCGCAATCCTGCCCGAGGAGGTCATCATGCCTTTTGCACGTATCGATCTGATCCAGGGGAAGTCCCCCGAGTATCGCGCTGCCGTGGCAGACATCGTCTATCGAGGCATCGTCGATGTCCTCGAAGCACCCGATGGCGACCGCTTTGTGGTGGTCAGCGAGCACACCGCAGACAATCTTATATACGATCCTCAATTTCTTGGCTTTAGCCGGTCGCCGGACTTCATATTGATCCAGGTGACGAGCACCGTCGGCAACGAGACGGACACCAAGTTCGCCTTCTATCGTTTCGTCGCCGACGAACTAAAATCGAAGTTGGGGATCCGACCTGACGATATCATGATCAACATGGTCTTTGTCGACAAGGCGGACTGGTCGTTCGGTGACGGTCAGCCATGGTGACGACGTCCGACGTCACCTCGATCTGAAGCCCCGGGACCGCCGACGAATGACCGGTTTGGAGAAGCGCCCACGGCTGTCGAGACACCTGCAACGGGTCGTAGGCAGCGGATCGCTGTTGCGCCGCGCCAGGTTCCGTAAGCGGATATTATCCGAACGATCCCTGTGAGGATCGCAATCCGACCGGGGAGCCGCATTCAGAAGCGGACGTTGCGTCTGCGACCCAACCCAGTCGTTCCGGGCCCCTAAGACGCTGCCCGGAAGCGGACATTGAGCGGGCAAGCTCCGTACGACTGAAGTTGGCGGGAAAGAGACCGGCTGCTGTCGGCGTTCCAGTTGAGAAGAAGCAGCCCTTGTTCGGCGGTCGATAGGCGCGCGAAGCGGTTCAATGCGGTCATGGCGATGCGATGATCCCCAAGCCTCGCCATGACCGCAGCGGATCGTAAGACTTACAGGCTTTTCCCAGTGGGCGATGCACTGCAGCGAACAATGAGATCCGGCACATAGTAGATCTACAGATTATTGCGTATCCATGCGCCGTGCGAGATGTTCACCGATCATCACGCAGGTGAAATGCAGGTTGGCCCGGCAATCACTGGGCATGATCGACGCATCGCAGACGCGCAGTCCGCCCACCGCGCGAACCTTGAGATCCGGGTCGACGACGCCGGATGCGTCCTGCCATCCGCTCATGCGGCAGGTGCCGGCCGCGTGCTGGATATCGCCGGCTTCGGCGAGCATCAGGGCATCGAGTTCGGAATCCGGGAGGCACGCGGCCTCGCCGATCGCGAGCGGGCTTTCTCCGAACCGGATCGCCGTGGCGAGGTCGGCCAGAGCCGGCTGTGCCATCAGGCGCGCGAGGCGTCGCACCGCATCGCGCATGCGCAGGCGATCGCGCGGATCGTCCAGCATGTTCTCCTCGATGACCGGATTGATCTCGGGATCGGCCGACGTGAGGTGCAGCGCACCGCGTGAGAACGCGTCGTACAACCCGACGCCGACAGCCCCTTGCGGGGTCGGCTCCGGACCCGTCAGGCCCCGGTGATTGTACGCGACGAGGATCATGTCGCGCTCGCCTCCGCCGGCGAGACCGCTCGAATACGTCACGCAGCAGTTGGTGTGCCGTGCGTCCGGACCGAACGCCCGGTGGTCGGGCCGCAGGTCCATCGTCGCCCGCAGGATCGGGTGATCCATGAAATGGCCGCCGACCGCCTCGTGCGCCTGAAGGACGGGGATGCCGAGGGCCTGGAGTTGCGCGGCCGGACCGATCCCGGAGCGCATCAGGATCGCCGGGCTATGGATGGCGCCGGCGCACAGGACGATCTCGTGGCCGTGAATCTCGGTCCAGGGCCCCGTCCCGAAGCGGACGCGGAGACCGACAGCGCGACGTCCTTCGAACAGGACGCGGTCGACGAGGGCGCCGCCGCGGATCTCGAGATTGGACCGCCCGCGTGCCGGCTCGAGATAGGCGTCGTTTGTGGTGACGCGGCGCCCATCGCGACTGTTGATCGGATTGCACGAGACGCCTTCGCCCTCCGGAGCGTTGAGATTCGCCTTCCAGGGATAGCCGACAGCGAGCGCTGCGTCCCGCAGCCCGAGATCCACCGCGCCCCAGGCCTCCGGCGGCGCACGGTAGACCGGGAGCGGACCGCCACGGCGGATGCCGGCTTCCGTGCCGAACTCGGCGTCGTCTTCGATCCGGTCGAAGAGCGGCAGCACGTCGCTGGCCGACCAGCCGGTGCAGCCCTGTTCCGCCCAGGCATCGAAGGCCGCCGGGACGCCGCGGATCGCGATCTGTGCGTTCACCGTCGAGCTGCCGCCGAGCGCACGCCCGCGCCAATAGAAGCGGGACTCCTGGACGCGGGTTCGCCGGCTCATCAGCCCGGGCCACTGCCAGTCCGCCTGGTGGTCCGGGTCGTACATGAACGGCACGATGTTGGCCGAGCGCAAGGCCGGCGGGGCCTCGCCGGTGCGCCAGTCGCGTCCCGCCTCCAGCAGGAGCACGCGTCGCTTCGGATCGTCCGAGAGGCGTGCGGCGAGCGCGGCCCCCGCGGAGCCGGCGCCGACGACGACCACATCGTACAGGGCTGCGCTCATTTCTTCTCAACGTTCCAGAACAGCGGGATGGCGGACGGGATCAGGCCGGTGAGCGTGGTCCGGTAGGCTGCCGGCTGCGCGAATTGGCCGAAGGGCACGACCAGGCCTTCGCCGTAGATGACGGACTGAATCGCGCCCGCGATGTCACGCCGCTTGTCCGGATCGGGCTCACGGGAGAACCGGTCGAACAGCCCGACCATGCGCTGGTCGCACATGAACCCGGAACTCGCCGCATCCTTGCAATTGAAGTTGATCGCCGAGTTCGTCAGCGGGGAGCTGAGGTCGAGGCCGAGGGCGTGAATGCCGAAGACGTTCCACCCGGCCTTCTTGGTGCGACGCGCGAGCAGGGCCGCCCAATCCATGACCTGGAGGTCCACGGTGAAGCCGGCCTGTTTCAGCCGGTCGGCCAGGATCGTCGAGGAGACGCGCGCCGCCTCGAGATCGTTGGCCGCCATCACGATCACGGGCTCGCCCTTGTAGGCTGTCGCCTTCAGGGCGGCTCGGGCCGCCGCCACCGACGGATCGCGCAGAGGCTCGGTCCCGGCATGCGTCTCGTAGGGGGAGCCGCAGATGAAGAAGGCGTCGCAGGTCTGCGAGAAGCGTGGATCCAGGCCGAACCCGTCCAGGACCTCGCGCTGATCCACGAGGCTCAGCAGCACGCGCCGGATCGCCGGGTCGTCGAAGGGCTTGGCCGCCGTATTGATGCGGTAATGCCCCGTGAACCTGTGCGGGCCGGTGAAGTTCATCACCGCCAAGGTCTTGTTGCGCTCGATCTGTTCGATCAGATCGAACGGCGCGTACTGCATGAGATCGATCTCGCCCACGCCGAGGGCGCCGACGGCGGTCGCACCATCCGGGATGATGCGGATGTCGAGGGCGTCGACCTTCACGACCTTGCCGCCGGCCAGGAAGTCCGCCGGCTCCGGACGCGGCCGGTAATCGGCGTTCTTGCGCAACAGCATGTGGTCGCCGGTGATGTGCGCGGCGCGGTCGTAGACGAAGGGACCCGACCCCATGACCTCCGAGAGCTGCGTCGTGGCCGGCGTCGCGGCGAGCCGGGCGGGCATGATGAAGGGCGTCGGGCTCGACGTGGTGCCGAGCGTGTCGAGCACGAGGCCGTAGGGCTCCCGCAGCGTCAGCACGAAGGTTTTGTCGTCCGCGGATTCGAGCCCCGCCGCCACGTCCATGAGCCGGCCGCCGAGCGCGCTGCGGGCTGCCCAGCGCTTGAGCGAGGCGACGCAGTCGGCGGCCCGGACGGGGGTGCCGTCATGGAAGCGCAGGCCGTCGCGCACGGTGAAGCGCCAGGTCAGGCGATCGTCCGACACCGACCACGTGTCGACCATCTGCGGCTTGAACACGCCCTTCGCGTCCGGCGCGAACAGCGTGTCGTAGACCATGAAGCCGAAGGTCCGGGTGATATAGGCCGTGGTGGAATAGGGATCGAGGGTGACGACCTCGGCTTCGAGTACTGCCCGCACCGTCGTTTCCGCACCGGCCGGTGCCGGCGCGAGGAGCGCACCCGCGGCTGCGATCAGCCCGGGAAGCCAGAATCGTCTCATGCGTATTCACCCTGTGTCCGGGCCGGCTAAGCAAGCCGGATACCAGCAAAAGATGGCGTGCCGATCCAGGGTCGTTCGGCGCGATCCGCGAGGGCACCGTGCGGGCCTCGTCACCCAAGAATTGGAGGGCTGCCGGATCCGCGCCACCAGAAGTGGCCTGTTCGATGCATTCGGCTGGAACGGCCCCAGTTCGCCGTGGGGATTGCCGGATCGCCCCGGGGCGATCCGAGCCGCTTGAAAAGGTCCCGGATGAATCGACGCGATTTCGCCAAGCTCGTGCTCGCTGCAGGTGCGGCGGGGCCGATCCCCTTCGGCATCACGCGCGCTGCAGGCCAGACCCGCGGCGGCGTCCTCAACACCGTGATCCAGCCCGAGCCGCCGATCCTGGTCTCGGCGCTCAATCAGCAGGCCCCGACGCTCACGGTCTGCGGCAAGATCTACGAGAGCCTGCTCACCTACGATTTCGATCTGACGCCGAAGCCCGGCATGGCCCAGAGCTGGGAGCGCAGCCCGGATGGCCTGACCTACACGTTCAAGCTGTTTCCCGGGATCACCTTCCACGACGGGTCGCCGATGACCTCGGAGGACGTGGTGTTCTCGGTCACGAAGGCGCTGATGGAGGCCCATGCGCGGGCGCGCGGCACGTTCTCGCGCCTTGCGTCCGCCGAAGCGCCGGACCCGCTCACCGTGGTGTTCAAGCTGAAGGAGCCGTTCGCGCCCTTCCTGCACGCTTTCGACGCCACGACCGCGCCGATCATCTCCAAGGCGCTCTACGAGAACACCGACCTGCGGCAGAACCCGAACAACGCCCGGGCGATCGGCACCGGCCCGTTCAAGCTCAAGGAATGGGTCAAGGGATCCCACATCCACCTCGTGCGTCACGAGGGCTATTACCGCAAAGGTGAACCCTATCTCGACGAGATCTACTACCGCGTCATTCCGGACGCGGCCTCCCGGGCCGTCGCCCTGGAGAGCGGCACGATCCAGCTGACCCAGTGGAACGACGTCGAGGCCTTCGACGTGCCGCGCCTCAAGGCGCTCCCGAACCTCGACATGACCACGAAGGGCTACGAGTTCTACGCCCCCCATCTCTGGCTGGAGATGAACACGCGCATCGCGCCGATGAACGACCGGCGCTTCCGGCAGGCGGTGCTCTACGCCATCGACCGGGAGGCCCTGCGCAAGCGCGTCTTCTTCGGCCTCGGAAAGGTCGCCACCGGCCCGGTCTCCTCGAAGACGCGGTTCTACGAGCCGGACGTGAAGACCTACGCGTACGCCCCCGCGAAGGCGATGGCGCTCCTCGACGAGATGGGGCTGAAGCCCGGCGCGGGCGGCAAGCGTGTGAGCCTGAAATACCTGGTGCCGCCCTACGGCGAGCTGTGGCAGCGGGTGGCCGAGTACGTGCGCCAGTCCCTCGGCAAGGTCGGGATCGACATCGTACTGGAAGGCATCGACGTCGGCGGCTGGGCGGCGCGATGCGGCAACTGGGAGTTCGAGATCTCCGCGCCCTGGACCTACCAGTACGGGGATCCCGCTCTCGGCGTCTCGCGCTCCTACATCTCCACGAACATCCGCAAGGGCATCCTGTTCTCGAACACCTCCGGATACAGCAACCCGGACGTCGACAGGCTGTTCGAGGAGGCTGCCGTGGCGCGGGACGACGCCACCCGGCAGACGCTCTACAGCCGGGTCCAGAAGATCCTGGTCGAGGACGCGGCGGTTGCATGGCTCACGGAGCTCGACTTCCCGACCTTCACCGACAAGCGCATCAAGGATCTCGTCGTCACGGGCAGCGGCGTGAACGACACCTTCGCCCGGGCCTATCGCGCATGAGGACGATAGCCGCCCTGGCCGCCTGGATCGCGCGGACGCTGGCGGTGATCCTGGTCATCGCCAGCGTGAACTTCGCCCTCGTCCACGCGGCGCCCGGCGATCCGGCCCAGGTCATCGCGGGCCAGTCCGGCGCCTCGGACGAGACGCTTCTCCGGCAGCTCCGGGCGGAATACGGCCTCGACAAGCCCTACCCGGTACAACTCGCGACCTATCTGGGCCGGGTCCTGCGGCTCGACCTCGGCTATTCCTACCGGCAGCAGCGGCCGGTGCTCGGCCTCGTCCTGGAGCGCCTGCCCGCGACCCTGCTGCTCACCGGCACGGCCTTCGCCCTGGCGCTCGGGTCCGGGATCCTGCTCGGCACCCTCTCGGGGGTGCGGGCGGGCCGGTGGTCCGACACCCTGATCGGCCTCGTGGCGCTGGTGCTCTACGCCATGCCGGTCTTCTGGCTCGGCCTGATGCTGGTGCTGGTCTTCTCGGTCCAACTCGAATGGCTGCCGGCCTTCGGCTACCGCAGCGTCGGCGCGACGTTCTCGCCGCTGGGGCAGGTCGGCGACGTGCTGGCGCACCTGATCCTGCCCGTCCTGTCGCTCGCCGCGGTCTATCTGGCGGTCTACGCCCGCCTGATGCGGACCTCGATCGTCGAGGTCGCCGCCCAGGACTTCGTGAAGACCGCCCGGGCCAAGGGCCTCACCCGCGGCCGCGTGATCCGCGACCACATGATCCGCAACGCGATCCTGCCGGTGGTGACGGTGGCCGGCATGCAGGCCGGCGCATTGGTCGGCGGCTCGGTGGTGGTCGAGACGGTGTTCGCCTGGCCGGGCCTCGGTCGGCTGGTGTTCGAGGCCCTCAGCCAGCGCGACTATCCGGTCCTGCTCGGGATCTTCCTCGTGATGTCCGTGCTCGTGATCCTCATCAACATGCTGACCGACCTGCTCTCGCGGCTCATCGATCCGCGGATCGCCGCCTCCGCGAAGGCCGCGTGATGGGGGTCATCCGGGCGTTCCTGCGCAACCCCGGCGGGGTGATCGGCCTCGTGCTGCTCGTTGCGGTGGTCGCGGTGGCGATCTTCGCGCCGCTCCTCGTCCCGGTCGATCCCTGGGAGATGGTCGGCGCGCCCTTCGAGCCGCCGCTCAGCCCCGATCTGCCCCTGGGCTCCGACACGATGGGCCGGGACATCGCCGCCGGCCTCGCCCATGGCGCCCGGGTCTCGCTGGCGATCGGCCTCGCCTCGACGCTCGCAGCGCTGCTGGTCGGCGTGGCGATCGGGGCGACGGCCGGATGGTTCGGCGGCCTCGTCGACGCCGTGCTGATGCGGATCGCCGAGCTGTTCCAGACGATCCCCGGCTTCATCCTGGCGGTGCTGCTGGTCGCGACCCTGGGGCCGTCGCTCGCTCACGAGATCCTGGCGATCGCGGCGATCAGCTGGCCGCCGCTGGCACGCCTGACCCGCGGCGAGTTCCTGCGGTTGAAGAACCGGGACTTCGTGCGGGCCGCCGCCTGCCAGGGCGAGCGCCCCGCGGCCCTGGTCCTGCGCCACATCCTACCGAACGCCCTGGCGCCGATCATCGTCACCGGCTCGCTCACGGTCGCCACCGCGATCCTGATCGAGAGCGCGCTGAGCTTCCTCGGTCTGGGCGATCCGAACCTGATGTCCTGGGGCTACATGGTCGGCGCCGCCCGCACGGTCATCCGGCAGGCCTGGTGGACGAGCGTCTTCCCCGGCGCCGCGATCCTCGTGACGGTGCTCGCCATCAACCTCGTCGGCGAGGCGCTCAACGACGCGCTCAACCCGCGGCTTGCCCGGCGGAGCGGCGCATGAGCCGGCCGGTCCTCACGATCACGGACCTCTCCATCAGCCTGCCGCGGGGCGCCGACCGGGCCCAGGCGGTGAGCGACGTCTCGATCACGGTGGGCGCCAACGAGATCGTCTGCCTCGTGGGCGAGTCGGGGTCGGGCAAGTCGATGATCGCCCATGCGATCCTGGGCCTGCTGCCGCCGGGGGTGACGGTCGCCGGCGGCGCGGTCGCGCTGCGCGGTCGCGACATCGCCACCGCGTCCGAGGCGGAGATGCGCGCCATCCGCGGACGCGAGGCCGCGATGATCTTTCAAGAGCCGCTCAGCGCGCTGAACCCGCTGAAGTGTATCGGCGAGCAGATCGCCGAGGCCATACGGGCCCATGCGCCGGAAACGCCGCGCGCCGCGGTCGGAGCGCGGGTCGGCGCGCTGATCCAGGATGTCGGCCTGCCGGACCCGGCGCGGATCCGGGCCAGCTTTCCGTTCGCGCTGTCGGGCGGCCAGCGCCAGCGGGTGATGATCGCCATCGCCATGGCCAACAATCCGGCGCTGCTGGTGGCCGACGAGCCGACCACCGCCCTCGACGTGACCACGCAGGCTCAAATCCTCACGCTGATCCGCCGCCTCCAGAGCGAGCGCCAGATGGGCGTCCTGCTGATCACGCACGATTTCGGCGTGGTCGCCGAGATGGCCGACCGCGTCGTGGTGATGCGCGACGGCCGGGTCGTCGAGCAGGGCAGCGCCGAAGCGGTCCTGACCGCGCCTCGCGACCCCTACACCCGGGCACTGATCGCCGCGGTGCCGCATGGCAGCGGCCGCCCGGCGCGCAGGACGAATGCGGCGTCGCCGCCGCTGCTCGAGATCGAGGCGCTCTCCAAGACCTTCATCACGCGGCAGGGGTGGTTCCGTCCGGCCCGGCGCGTGGTCGCCGCGGACGGGATCTCCCTCACGCTGTCGGCCGGCGAGACGGTGGCGGTGGTGGGCGAATCGGGGTCGGGCAAGTCGACCCTGGGGCAGATGATCCTGCGTCTGGCCGAGCCGGATTCGGGCCGGGTCCGCTTCGGGGGCCAGGATCTCCTGGCCCTGCGGGGCGAGGCGCTCCGGGTCGCACGCCGCCGCATCCAGATCGTGTTCCAGGACCCGTTCGCGGCGCTGAACCCGCGCCAGAGGGTCGGCGAGGCGATCGCCCGCGGCCCGATGGCCTACGGCGTGCCGAAAGCCGAGGCCGTCGCCGAGGCGCGGGCGCTGCTCGACCGGGTCGGCCTGAAAGCCGGCGCGGCCGAGCGCTTCCCGCACGAGTTCTCCGGCGGCCAGCGCCAGCGCATCTGCATCGCCCGGGCGCTGGCGCTCAAGCCGCGCGTCCTCGTGGCCGACGAGGCGGTCTCGGCGCTCGACGTCTCCGTGCAGGCCCGCGTGCTCGACCTGCTGGCGGAGCTCCGCGCCGAGTACAATCTCGCAATGCTGTTCATCACCCACGACCTGCGCATCGCCGCCCGGATCGCCGACCGGGTCGCGGTGATGCAGCAGGGCCGGATCGTCGAGACGGGACCGGCCGCCGTGATCTTCGCCGCGCCCGAGCACCCCTACACACGCGGCCTCGTGGCCGCGATGCCGGGCCGCCGCCTGTTCGGCGGTCTCGACGCGTCGGCGCCCGAGGCGCTGACCGCCTGAGCGCGTATGCCGGTTCGGCGACGATGGCCGGCGGCACCGGCACGGATGATGCAGCGACCGTGTGTTTTTCGAGGCGCCTGCAACTCTCGGGGAGATCCATGGCTTCGGCGAGCGGACGAATTCTGACGGGCGCGGAGGTGAAGGCGCTGTCGCAGCGCTCGGACCTGCGCGGTGCGGTGCGCCTCGGCGCGCATGTCCTGATGTTGGCCGGCTCCGGCTGGCTGGTCTGGCGCTCCGGACCGTGGACGCTGCTGCCCGCCATGATGCTGCTCGGCATCGTGCAATCGGCGCTGTTCGCGCCGATCCACGAGACCATCCACCTGACCGCGTTCCGCTCGCGCCGGGCCAACGCCGTCGTCGGCTGGCTGGTCGCTTGCCCGTCGCTCCTGAACTGGCACTTCTACACGGCCTTCCACCTCGCCCATCACCGCCACACGCAGGATCCCGAGCACGATCCCGAACTCGCGTTGCTGCCTCCCTCCACCCTCGACGCCTATGTCTGGCGCGTGATGGCGCTGCCCTACTGGCGCACCCGTCTCCAGGTGGCCTGGGCCGGCCTGCGCGGCGACCTCTCGGCCTACCCCTTCATCACGGAGCGCGCCGCGCCGCGCATCATCCGGTCGCTCAGACTGATGTGCGCCGTCCTGCTCGGCGTCTCGGTTCTCGGTATGGTGCTGATCGGCTGGTGGGCGCCCCTGGTGTTCTGGATCGGGCCGCAACTCCTCGGGCAGCCGTTCCTGCGGCTCTACCTGCTCACCGAGCACACGCTCTGCACCATGGACGACAACGGCCTGACCAACACCCGCACGACCTTGACCAACGGCCTGATGCGTCTGCTCATGTGGAACATGCCGTTCCACACCGAGCACCACCTCTATCCGTCGATCCCGTTCCACCGCCTTCCGGACGCCCACGCGGCGATGCGCGAGCGCCTCGTCGTGCTGCAGCGCGGCTACGCCAAGTGGCATGTCGGCTTCGTCCGGACGTTGCGCCCGTGACCGGATGGCCGACGGCTACCGGAACCTTCGAACTCGGGGACCTGCCGCTTCAGTCGGGCGCCGTGCTGCCGGGCGCGCATCTGCGCTGGAAGACGCACGGGACTCTCTCGCCTGGGCGCGACAACGTCGTGCTCTATCCGACGAGCTACGCGGCCCAGCATCCCGACCTCGAATGGCTGATCGGCCCGGATGGCGTGCTCGATCCGGAGCGGTGGTTCATCGTCATCCCGGACATGTTCGGCAACGGGCTGTCATCGAGCCCATCGAACACGCCGGACTGGCCCGGCCTCGTCACCGCCTGGGACAACGTCCACGCCCAGCGCCGCCTCATCACCGAGATCTGGGGGATCGCGCGGCTGCACGCCGTCTACGGCTGGTCGATGGGCGCTCAGCAAGCCTACCATTGGGCGGCCCTGTTCCCCGAGCAGGTCGCCCGGGCGGTGATCACCTGCGGCAGCGCCCGCACCGCCACCCACAACAGCGTGTTCCTGAAGGGCCTCATGGCGGTGCTGGAGGCCGCGCCCGAGTATCGTGGCGCCGGCCGCTTCTCGGCCGAGCCCGTCGCTTCGCTGCGGGCCTTCGGGCGCATCTACGCCGGCTGGGCGCTCAGCCAGGACTTCTACCGGGCGGACCTGCACCGGACCGCGCTCGGCGCGCCGGACCTCGACACCTTCCTGCGCACCGACTGGGAGGAACGCTTCGCCCGGCGCCCGGCGGCCGACCTCTACGCACAGCTCCGCACTTGGGACGCGGGCGACATCAGCCGCAACCCAGGCTTCGACGGCGATCTGGCGCGGGCGCTCGGCGCGATCACGGCCCGGCTGCTGCTGATGCCCGGGGAGACCGACCTCTACTTCCGCGTCGCCGACAACGCGGCCGAGCTGCCCCACCTCCGGGATGCCATCCTGCGGCCGATCCCCAGCATCTGGGGCCACCGCGCGGGCAATCCGTCGACCAATCCGGCCGATGCGGCTTTTCTCCGCGACACGGTACGTGCGTTCCTCGGATCATCCGAAGTCATATGAGTGCCGGACGGGCCCAAAACTACCCAATCCAACTATAGGCCGCTCCTCTCGTCAGCCTGGGAGCGGACTTTCCCAAGTCGCACGCTCGGTCGCACACTGGGTCGCACACGGCTGCGGACTATCGCGGTGCGCCTCGATCCGTAGCGTGCCCTTACGCGAATCGCTGAGCGAAACAGCCGTCGCGCTGAATGTCGGCTCTGGAGGAGCGGCCTGATCTGCCTGAATGACTGAGATGGGCGCAAAGCCGAACGTCGGCTTTCGGGCGGCGACCCAACGGTAGCTCTCGACCCATTGCAGGCCTTCAAAACGTCCGCTCACTGGCTGTCTCATTGTTCCTGAGTGACCGAGCTTGGCCTTCTGCGTCCACAGCCGGTGGCACCAGATCAGATTTGAACCATCCCGCCATCGACGAACAGCTCGACGCCGTTGATGAAGCTGGAAGCGTCCGAGGCCAGAAACAGGACGGCCGCGGCGACGTCCTCCGGTCGGCCGATCCGACCCGAGGGGATGCTCGCGAGCATCCCCGTCTTCACCGTCTCGGCTTGATCGCCGCTACCGAACAGCTCGGTCAGCCCGGCCGTGTCGGTCACGCCGGGGCTTACGACGTTGACCCGGATGTGCCTGTCCTTGAGGTCCAGGATCCAACTGCGCGCGAAGTTGCGTACCGCCGCCTTGGTCGCGCTGTAGACACTGAAGGCGGGCGTGCCGGCCGAGCCGGTGGTCGAACCTGTGAGAACGACGGACGCGCCATCGCGTAGCAGCGGGAGCGCCTTCTGGACCGTGAACAGCACGCCCTTCACGTTGGTCGCGAAGATCGTGTCGAAGTGCGCCTCGTCGATCGCCCCGAGCGGGGCGAAACTGCCCCCGCCGGCATTGGCGAAGACGACGTCGATCTGCCCGTGGTTCTGGCGGACCGTCTCGTAGAGCCGATCGATGTCGGCGAGCCGGCTCATGTCGGCCTGCACGCCCGTCACTTCGCCCTTGGTCGCCTCGCCGCCGATTACCGCGACCGCGGCGTCGAGTGCGTCTTGGCGCCGGCCGGTGATGTACACCGAAGCTCCCTCCGCCGCGAACGCCGTGGCGGTTGCGAGCCCGATCCCACTCGTGCCGCCGGTGACGACCACCACTTGGTTCCTGAACCTGTCGTTGCGCTTGATCGCGGTCATGTCTGCCTCCTCCGATGCGGGGAAGGTAGCCGGGGCGGCATCGCCCTTTGATGCCGGCGCGGCGCGATCCGATGACCGGCCGGATCAACCGGCCTGTGAGCTGTCCGCCTGCGTGATCCGCGCGCCCGCATCCCGACGCAGGCTGCCCGGACGGACACCGTACTTGCGCAAGAACGCGCGGCTGAGCGCGGCTTGGGACTGGTAGCCCACGTCGACCGCGATCTGGTCGAGCGAGCTGGTGTCTGTCCGCAGGCGGTGGCGGGCTAGCCCGAGCCGCAGGTCGGCGAGGAACTCCAGCGGCGCCATGTCCACCGCCTTGCGGAAGGCGCGCACCAGGCTCGCCCGTGAGGCGGCGGCGATCGAGGCCAGCTCGTCCAGCGTCCAGGCGCGCACAGGATCGCGCACCATCGCGAGCACCGCCTGCGCCGTCACGCGCTGCCCGATGAGCCGGAGCAGGCCCTCGGCCGACGCGGAGGCTTCGAGGTGGGCGCGCAGCAGCATGATGAACAGCGCGCTAGCGAGATCGCTCGCGATGGCGATCGATCCGGGGCGGATATCGGTCAGCTCCGAGCGGATGCCGGCGACGAGGGGGCTGTATCGGCTGGCCAGAGGCTGCAGGCCGACCCGCAGCACGATCGTGTCGGGCAGCGCCGCCAAGATCAGGCTCTGGGGCGCACCTTCGAAGCTCAGCCGGCCGCAGACCAGCTCGACATCTGGCTCGACCCCAACGGTCGTCTTCAGCCGCAATTCGCCGATCCGCCGGACCGTGGTCACGGACTGCGCATGCCCGGCACTCTCAACCGCGCGCGTGGTGTGAGCGTCGCCGTGCGGCAGAAGCAGGACGTCACCCGCTTCGAGCCGCAGCACGCCGGTCCCGTGGCGGTCGAGCAGCGCGCAGCCCTGCGTGACGATGTGGAAGTAGGCGTGGCCGTTCGGCTCGGGTTCGTGCGGGGACGTCCAGGCCCCGCCCAGGCGGCACACATCATCGAGCACGGGGCGCACGCGCAGGAGCGGCGCGAGCCCGCTCAGGATGTCATCCGTCATCCTGTCCGCCATGACGCTCCTCCGCGGCGCGCTTGATCCGCGCGGTCATGATCCTGCGCCGGGCCGGCATCGCGAGACTCGGCGCCAGAGATCATCTTTGCGGCATCGAAGCAGGCGGTCGTGTCCGCACCCGATCCAGACCGTGACCGGCAGCACCCGACCCGCGTCCATGAGGGTCGAACACCTCCGATTTGGCAAGCATCCGACCTTTTGAACCAAGGAGCCTCGTCATGAACACGCAGATCCGTCAGGTCCTCGGCATCGTCTCGGGGCAAAGATCCAACCGCATCGGCCTGGACGCCGTGCGGGTCGCCATCGCCACCATCTTCATCTGGATCGGGGGGTTGAAGTTCGCTCCCTACGAGGCCGACAGCATCACCCCGTTCGTGGCCAACAGCCCGTTGATGTCGTTCTTCTACAAACACCCCGACCAGTACGCGCAGCACCTCACTCACGAGGGCGAACTCAAGCTCGCCGAGCGCGCTTGGCAGGCGGCGAACGACACCTACGCGTTCTCGAACGGCCTCGGGACCGTCGAGATCGCCATCGGCCTTCTGGTCCTCGTCGGGCTGGTCTCGCGCCGCTGGGGTCTCGTGGGCGCGGTGCTCGCCTTCCTGACGCCGGTGGTCACGTTGTCGTTCCTGGTGACGACGCCCGAAGCCTGGGTGGCGGCGCTGGGCGATGCGCAGCACGGCTTCCCGTACCTGTCCGGCGGGGGGCGCCTCGTGCTGAAGGACATCGTTCTGATGGCTGGCGCTTGGCTCGTGGTGGCCGACGGGGCCCGCGCCGTACTCGAACACACGGCTCAGACCTCGGCGGATCGTGCCGGCCTGGGCGCTCCCCTCGCGACCGCATCCCGGACCTAGGACCCGCGAGCGCCGCTCATGCGCGGCGCTCGCTTTGGCGATGCGAAGCAGTGCGGAAGCTCTTCGGAGCGGAAGGACTGCCTGATGTGAGGCCCCCGACAACCTGATCTTCGGAGCACAGACTATGACCGCCCGTGAACCTGCATCCGGCGTCGCGAGACAATCGTTCTCCCTATCACGCCGCGGCTTCTGCCTCTGCTGTCTGTCCGCATCTGCTCTGCCGACGGCGAGCGGCTGGCTCTCACCCCGCTCCGCGTTCGCACAGGCGCGCGGCATTGTGGACACGATTATGTTCGAGGCCACCCGCTCGCCGATCACGGTCCATAGGCTGCGCGGGGGTGTCGCCGTGCTGGAGGGGTCTGGCGGCAACGTCGCGGTTCTGACCGGGCCGGACGGGAAGCTGCTGGTGGACGCCGGGATCGGCGTGTCGCGCGCCCAGATGCTGACGGCGCTGAACGACCTCGGCGACGCGCCGATCACCCATCTCATCAACACACATTGGCACTTCGATCACGCGGACGGCAACGCTTGGCTGAACGCGGAAGGGGCGGAGATCCTCGCCCACGAGAAGACCCGCAAGCACCTCGCGGCCGCGCAGCGCGTGGACGACTGGGACCACGACTTCCCCGCGGCACCACCCAACGCGCTGCCGACGCAGGTGTTTTCGTCCGAGCACGAGACCAAGCTGAACGGCAGCACGCTGATGCTGAAGCATTACGGCTCCGCCCACACGGACAGCGATATCTCCGTCCGCTTCGTCGAGGCCGACATCCTGCACACTGGCGACACGTTCTGGAACGGCATCTACCCGTTCATCGATTACTCCACGGGTGGCAACATCGACGGGACGATCGCCGCAGCTGAAGCGAACATAGCCGCGACGACAGATCAGACTATCGTCATCCCTGGCCATGGAGCGCCGGTCGGTACTCGCGCACAGCTGCGCGACTTCCATGACATGTTGGTGGACGTGCGTGCGAACGTCGCCGGCTTGAAGAGGCGAGGCCTATCCTTAGAGGCGACTGTCGCTGCCCGCCCGACCGCGGCGCACGACGCGAAATGGTACCGGTCCGTCATCAGTCCAGCGCTCTTCACCCGTCTGGTCTATGAAGGAATTTGAGACGCAGTTTTGGATTGAGGAGAAGCATCATGGCCACAATCACAACCCAGGACGGCGTCGAGATCTACTATAAGGACTGGGGTCCGAGGGATGCGCAGCCGATCATGTTCCACCACGGCTGGCCGCTCTCGTCGGACGACTGGGACACGCAGATGTTGTTCTTCCTCAAGCACGGCTACCGTGTCGTTGCCCACGACCGCCGCGGCCACGGCCGCTCGGCACAAGTGTCGGACGGGCACGACATGGACCACTACGCGGCCGACGCCGCCGCTGTGGTCGAGCATCTCGATCTTAGGAACGCCATCCACATCGGCCACTCCACTGGCGGCGGCGAGGCCACACGCTACGTCGCGCGATACGGCGAGCCTCAGGGTCGCGTGGCCAAGGCGGCGCTGGTGAGCGCCGTGCCCCCATTGATGCTGAAGACCGCAGCGAACCCGGAAGGACTGCCGATCGAAGTATTCGACGGCTTCCGCCAAGCGCTCGCGGGCAACCGCGCCGTGTTCTTCCTCGACGTCCCATCGGGACCGTTCTACGGCTTCAACCGCGACGGCGCTCAGGTCCAGCAGGGTGTGGTCCGGAACTGGTGGCGGCAAGCCATGATGGGCTCTGCCCTGGCGCAGTACGAAGGTATTAAGGCGTTCTCAGAGACCGATCAGACAGAGGATTTGAAGGCGATCGGCGTTCCGACGCTGGTGCTGCACGGCGAGGACGATCAGATCGTGCCGATCGTCGCGGCGGCGCCGAAGTCGGTCAAGCTGCTGCGCAATGGCACGCTGAAGACTTATCCCGGCTATGGCCATGGCATGCTGACGATCAATGCGGACGTGCTCAACGCCGACCTACTCGCCTTCGTAAGGGCGTGAGGTGGGCGCGGGGCCGAAGGTCTGCTTCCGGACTTCGTGCCGACTTCCGCTTGCCATCCTTCTCCGAAATTCAAAGGGGCCGCTTGCGGGTAGCTTGATCCAACTCTGTGATCGCTACTGCCTGGCTTAGTGACTTCCCCACGGTCCTGCCGAGCCCCCATGTTATCGTCGCCCTAAACCCTCC
>NZ_VRVG01000088.1:0-23884 GCF_008040085.1 Methylobacterium sp. WL7
ATGCCGGGCGAAGAACCGCCACAGCCCGCTGACGCTCGTGCGGACACCCTGCTCGGCCAGGATATCACGCACCTCGTGCAGGAAGGCCTGCGGCTGCTCCCGATCGACCTGAAGGATCCGCTCAGCGTGCGCTTCGATGGCCGGTGCGGGTCGCTGCCCGCACGAGGGCCGGGGTGCGATCGCGCCCTCCGCCTGGAAGCGTTCATGCCAGCGGATCGCGCTGGATGGGCCGACCCCGAAGCGCTTGGCCGCCTGTCGGCGCGAAGCTCCCGCCTCGATCGCCGCGATCACGCGTTCTCGCAGATCCATCGATAGCGCTGACGGCATCCCGACCTCCTCGGAAAGCCCAACATCGAATCAGATCCGCAGACTGCCCGCTACCCCCAACGATTCAACCCAGCCGGACATGGCTCTAAATGTAGTGGTCCAAAACTGAAGGCTCTGTACCGATCGCGAGGAGCTGCTTTCGACCCCTCTCTGAGGTTCGGGAGGTCCGCTTCTATGCAATTGGCGGGAGTCGCCCTTACGTCTGGAGCCGGTGGATTTCTGCCGATCCGCTTCCGGGCGGCAATGCCATCGCTGCGGACATGGCCGCCCCGACCGTTTACGACCCAACCAGGTCGCGCGGATCGCCACTGGCGCAACCTGAAAACAGCCCTTCGTCGGGCGTTCGCCAGCTTCTGCAGCAGGCCGGGGCGATCCGCCGGCAACCGATATAATCTCCGGCGGTCGTCAAGGCACGATTTCTCCGAAACCTTGCAGCTTGAGCATCGCGAAAGCTACGCTCCGGCCCGGCGCCGTCGCAGAACGTGCGCTGTGCAACGGGATCTGCAGGCCGACGCACCGACCAACGGCGCGCGGCGGCGTCCCGCGGGAGGTTGGACAATGGCAGATTTGTCGCGTCGTACCTGGCTCGGACTCGCTGGCGCCGTGGCGGCCGTGGGGCCGGCCGCCGCCGTGCCCGACCGCTTCGACCTGCTGATCAAGGGTGGGGAGGTCATCGACCCGAGCCAGTCGCTGCGGGCCAAGCGTGACGTCGGCATCCGCTTCGGCGTGGTGGCCGCCCTCGAGCCGGATATCCCCGCCGAGCGCGCCAAGCAGACGATCGACGCCTCCGGCAAGCTCGTGCTGCCAGGGCTCGTCGATCTCCACGCCCACACCTATCCCTACGGCTCGGCGATCGGCATCCCGGCCGACGAGACCGTCCCGTTCTCGGGGGTGACCACCGTCGTCTCGGCGGGCGACGCGGGAGCCAACAACATCGCGGCGCTCCGGCGTCACATTGCAGCCCAGACGCGGACGCGGATGTTCGCGTTCATTCACATCGCCAACAACGGCCTCTCCGCCTTCCCGGTGGCCGAGCTGTACAATCTCGACAACGCGCAAGTGGAGGCCTGCGCCCTGGCGATCGCCGAGAACCCGGACTTCGCCATCGGAGCCAAGGTCCGGATGTCCGAGAACGTCATCTTCAAGCATGGGGCCGAACCGCTGAAGCGGGCCATTCAGGCTTGTGAGATGTCGGGGCGGCCGGCGAAGGTGATGGTCCATATCGGCGGCGTCGAGACGCCGGCGCTGATGAGTCAAATCCTCGATCTGCTGCGGCCGGGCGATATCCTCACACATTGCTACTCGGGAGCGCCCAACAGCGCCGGTCAGTTCACGAACATCGTTCAGGACGGCAAGCTGCTGCCGGCCGCCCTGGAGGCCAAGCGCAGGGGGGTCGTGTTCGACATCGGCCATGGCGGCGGCTCGTTCGACTTCACCGTCGCCGAGGCTGCGATCGCGCAGGGCGCGCCGCCGGACACGATCTCGTCGGACCTGCACGTCTTCTCCGGCAACACCCCCGGCATGCCCTTCCTTCCGGTGGTGATGAGCAAGTTTCTGCCGCTGGGCTTCAGCCTGGAGCAGGTGATCGCGATGGCGACCCACAAGCCGGCCGGCATTATCGACCGCGTCCCGAAGCTCGGAACCTTGCAAGTCGGCGCGCCCGGGGATGTCTCGGTGATGGAGTGGGTTGAGCGCCCGCTCTCGATGGTGGACACCCGCAACAATCGACGCGACGGCAAGGGCTTTCTAGCGCCGGTGCAAACGGTCAACAACGGCGTCCCGTTCGGCCGCCCCTACCAGTCGCCCTTCTCCGTGCGCTAATCCGCGGAGCGATGCGGGCGGCATTCCACACCAGCAGGAGCTATCGGCGTCGCTACCGAGCGTCGCATCGGGACCACTCGGCATTGTCGCGCGGAAGCGGACCGCCGCAAAACCGCACCGTGCCAAAAGTGTTGGACGGTTGACGAAGGGCAGCTTTCAGGCCGCGCCTACGGCTGTCTGCACCGCTGCCATGGGTGGCAAGGGGATCGTCTGCTTTTGCGCCGGGCCGTCTCTGAAGCGGACATGCGGCTATCGGCCAGCCTACGCCATGCCGGATCGCCGATGGGCGCAAAAGCGGTCGTTCGGCTTCGCGCCCATCCCGGCCATTCAGCTGGCTGTGACGGCATTCCGTAAGCGGACGCCACCAACTTGGATCGACCGTTCGCATAGGGGCACGCTACGCAAAGAGGCGCACCGTGATGTTTTGTGCGGCCGCGCGCGACCTAGCGTGAGCCTTGGGAAGGTCCGCTTCCAGGCTGACGAGAGAAGCGGCCTACGGCTGGGATGTGTGGTTAGCGGTCTGTCCGATTCTGAATGCCAGTTTAGCAGAATTGGACGTTTAAGGTGGGGAGAAGCTAGTGGGTGCTTGGCTCCTCGTGCGCATGCAGCCGCCTACATAGCAGGAAGGCTGTCGTGGCTGCTGATCAAAGCTCAGGATGCACTAGCACGCTACACCACAGCACGGTGTATCCAGGAGAAGCGGCCCTGTTGGTCATCGCAAGCCGCAGCATTGAGGCTATCACAGAGCTGTCGTAACGAAGCTCGTTGATCAAGGGGTGTGGCTCGGCGCGGCGCGCCACCGCCTCATCTACGAATTTCAACTGCGAGTTGAAATTTATCCTGTTCATCTGGTCGGGTGGGGCATCCTAGTTGTCCCCATTGTCGTCGGCGCCGCGATCATCGTCGGTGCATTGGCCCAGCTATCGCTGCAAGCGCTTCGACACTTCGAACTTGCGTTTCTCGCCTTCAACCTTGGCCTTTTCGCCGCCGCCGCTTTGAACTAGGTGGTCGGTCGACGCCTCAGCATCACGCCTCCGCGCGAACTCA
This sequence comes from Methylobacterium sp. WL7, assembly GCF_008040085.1. Taxonomy (NCBI): domain Bacteria; kingdom Pseudomonadati; phylum Pseudomonadota; class Alphaproteobacteria; order Hyphomicrobiales; family Methylobacteriaceae; genus Methylobacterium; species Methylobacterium sp. WL7. The sequence continues at coordinate 3,196 of NZ_VRVG01000088.1, forward strand.
TCGATCCCGCCACGAATGCGCGCGTGCTGCTCACACGGCGGCACGCGCTGTTCTGGATCCGAATGGAGTACTGGTCGGCACCCGTCGTACTGGCCGCCTTCGTCCCGCTGCTCGCCCTCCGCAATCTCTAGCGTCGTCGTCCCAGGGCCCACCGCTTCAACTTCCAGGACCAGAATGCGCAGCACAGCCTCCACGAGAAAGCTCGGCATGTCTCACCGTTCGGCCTACGCGCTGGCCCTCCTGTGGGGGATCTCGGCCACACCCGTGGTGGCGGTCACGCCGGCCACACCGGTGGGCGTCGAGAGCTGTGACGCCTTCCTGGATGCCTATGCCCAATGCGCGGCCAGCCCCGGCGTACCGGAAGCCGCTCGTCCCGGCATCCGCCAGGGCATCGGCACGATGCGCGAGAGCTTCCGCGAGTCGGTCCTGCGCAACGAGGGCGCGCGCGCGACCGTGGCCTATCAGTGCGCCCAGGCTCATGAGGCCGTGCGCAAAAGCCTGATCGACGCGTTCAAATGCGATTTTCCCGCCGCACCCGCGGCTTCCCAGGCCCTGTTGCAGAGCCCGCCGCCACCGCCGGGCTCGGCTCGGGCGACCGCCCGCCCGGCGCCGGCGCAGACGCCCGAGGCTCAGGCTTTGGCGAAAGCCAATGCCTACACCGAGGCCCAGAACCACTTGGTCCGGTCTCATCCCCTGGAGCAGCAGTTGGCCGACTACCGGCGCGACAACGAGCGGGTGCTCAAGCTCGGAACGAAGCTCGGCGCCAACGCCTGGTACCACTTCGGCATCGTGGATTTCGATGGGGTCATCGACGAGTTGGAGAAGGCCGTTGCCTTGCCGGGCGTCGTGCCAGAGGTGGATGCTCAGGCCGCCCGGCTGCTGGCGGCCCTGCGCGAGGTCAATCCCATCCTGAAGGCGCTCACACGCTATCAGACCACGCGGGAGTTCAAGGAGGATGGCTTCAAGTTCGCCCGCGAGCAGCATGCGATCCTCGTTCCCCGGGTCGACGCAGCCGCCAAGGCGATGGACGCGTACGGCACGGCCCTGTTCGAGCGCGAGATCGCCCGGGATGAGCGCCGCCTGGCGGCCCTGCCGGAGGATGCGCCGGCAGGGCGCCTCCTCTCCACCAGCCTCACCCTGCGCCGCGCGGTCCGGCGGTTCGAGGCACTGGGACCGAAGGCGGATGTCGCTCCCTTCCTGGCCGCACTCAGCGAGGTCTCGAACGCCAACCGCCACCTCGGCACGGTCCTCGACGGCATGAGCCCGAAGGCGAACTCATCCTGCACCGGCTACACCGACACGGTCGCAAGCGTGATTGGGCATGGCCGGGACGTCGCCCGGGACATTCGCACCAAGGGTGATCCGAGCCAACCGGCGCAACGCTTCAACGAGACCTACAACCGCTCGGTACGCGATCTAGAGTCTTGCCATAAGAATGAGAGTCGGGTGCGTCCAGGCTGAGGTCAGCTGAAGATCCCTAAAGACAGGACTGATGTCTCCTTCAAGGTAAATGCCCGTCCTTACGCCTCCGCAAGTCTGCGGGGAGACGAGCAGGCTGATGCCGAGGAGTGTGCGTTCTACGGGTCGCATCGGCGTCTCTCAATGGGGGCAGACGGAGAGCGGCTGCTGAACCTTTGCACGGGATCGCGATCGCGTCGTCCGCTCCTCATCGGGGCCAGTCGAAGTAGCGCCGGGCGGCGTCTTGGCCTTTCTCCAACCGCCTCGTCAGCCGGCCGCGCCGATCGATCAGCCCCCATCGGCCGCCGACCATGGCGGACGGCTGGCGCCCGTCCGAGCGGCAGCCCCGGCAGACCAGGGCCTCGCCGCGAGCGTTGAACGGGAACGACCAGTCGAAATCCGTGGTGAGGACCCGGCACAAGCGCCGGTCGTGGAACGCAACCTTGCCGGCGTGACGAGCGCGCACCAATCCCTGCGCGAAGGGGTCTGGCCCGTTGTCGAGGGGGAACACCGGCAGCGCCAGCCCGTCGCGGCGCGTCCAGAGCCAGCCGATCCCGTCGACGACGATCTCCGTCACCCCGTCCTTGAACGGCATGCGCGCGAGGCGGGCGGGATCGATGCGGATCCAATCGCCCGCGCGCCGGGCACACCCCTCATGGCGGGCGAAATCCGCGTGCACGTCGCGGCAGGCCAAGGGATAGGGCCCTCCGTCACGCGCCCGCACGGTCTGGGGCACGAGGCCGGCCGTCAGCCCGAGGAGAACGAGCGCACCGAGCGCTCGTTCTCGCACTGCCCGGTTCACCGGACGCCCCAGCGCCCGACCGGGCCGGGCGCGCCCGTGGCGTCGTCCACGCACACGCGCCAGCCGCTGCCGTAGGCGACTTCGCAGACGTCCCAGACGAGGCCGGTGTCCGTCCGTGTCGGCACGGCCGTGCCGGTGGTGGCGGTGCCTGTTCCCGCCGCGGCGCACGCCGCGATCGCCGCCGCTTGCTCGGGCGTGAGGCGGCCCGTCGCGGGGGCAGGCGTGGCGGATCGGGAGAACAGGCGGTCCAGGATCGCCAGCACGGTTCGGGCTCCTCGCATCCACGGACGAGCATGGGCGTCCGGCCCCGAGATGTCACCAGCCCCGGTGCCGGTTGCGGGGCGGCCGCCCGTCAGCCACACCTCCCGGACCGTATCAGGCGGAAGAACCGCACAGGAGGAACCGGATGTCCCTGAGTCTCGACCATTCCTCCGTCGAGGAACTCAACCTGGCCCTGCGCCTGTATCGGCGCCTGCTGGTCCGCCTGCTCCTGATCCTCGTCCTGGGCTTTGCCGGGGTGATCGGTCTAGCAAAGCTCAGCACGATCCTGTCGCCGCCCTACGGTGTCTACTTCCTCGGGCAGGGCCTGGTGACCTGGGGGCTGCTCGGCCTCCTCGCCCTGCTCTTCGCGGAGTTCTGGTGGGAGGGCCGCCAGATCGGCAAGGCCCTGAACCATCCGGGCTTGCTGGATGCTCCCATTGCCGGGCTGCTGGGCGGCCTCGCCGTGATTGGTGAGCGCGCCGCCGCCATCGGGATGGAGCCCGGCTTCTTCCACGGCCCGCTGCGGCCGATCCGCCTGCGCTGACGGGTCCGTGGCGCTCAGCGCGCCGGCCCCTCGCGCGCTACCAAGCTGTCGCGGTGGACCACGAGGCTTGCTCCGGCGCTTGCAAGGGTGACGGCGAAGCCGAGGGCGGGCAGCGACCAGTCCTCGGCCCGCCACAGGGCCGCTGCGAGGCCTGCGCCGGCGCCGAAGCAGTCCAGGGCCAGGGTGGAGCACCAGCACGGCACCGCGCGCGGCTCGAACCGCACCAGGCTGTTCGCCCACCAGACCAGGGGCAGCATCGACAGCCAGTAGAGCGGCTGGGCCCGGGCGGCGCCGTGCGGTCCGGGCACGAGGCAGCCGATGACCGAGACGGTGGCGGCGAGGCCCGCCACGAGGGCGAGCCCGGCCGCCACGTTCGAGGGACGGTCCTTGCGCAGGCGCTGCCAGTAGGCCGGGTCGCGGCGGATCAGGGAACCCTCTCCCGGGCCGGCGCCGACCGCTTCCAGGCCGCGAGGCGCGCCAGGACGTAGGCCGGCACGCGGTCGGCCACAGCCAGATTCTCCGGGCGCAGGGAGAAATCGTAGGTGGGGCCACCGCGGTGGACGAGGTAGGTGCAGGTGGAGACCTCGCGCCTGTCCGAGGTATCCGAGGCGAGGCAGCTGGGCGGGGCCTGGTCGGCCGGCCGCGCCGCGTGCCGGGACGGGAGGCGGTAGAAGCGCCGGTGGTCGACGCCCTCGGAATGGACGAGGCGCTCGCCGCCGGACGGGTCAGGCCGCCACGGCGCGCCCTCGGCCAGCCGCGCATCGAAATTGCCCCATTGCCGGGCGTGGAGGGGTGCGAAGTGGCGCCCGTCCGGGTCGCCGACGATGTGGACCACCAGATCGGCCTCGAACGGGCCGGCATGGCCGCGGCTGAGGGGTCTGTAGCCGGCGAGGCCCGCCGCGACCTCGGCGGCGGGCAGCAACAGCCAGAGCGAGTCCGCCAGCTCCCAGCCGAGCCCCGGGAGCGCGTCGAGCCAGGGCAGGCGGACGTTTCGGGAAAACTCGTAGGCGTCGGGCACGGCGTACGCGGTCCCGGCGAGGCGGTACCGCGTGGTGCCGAACCGGCCCTCCGCCGCGAAGGCCGCGAGCACAAGGGGCAGGCCGAGGAGCGCGACGCGGCGCGAGGGACGCATGCGGGACGTCACTATTCCGGGGGGCCGGCGCGGAGCCCGGCCGCTTCCGCCGCGAGGTTGGCGCGGGCGGCGGCCTCCAAGCGGTCGTGGAAGAGGTCGGTCTGGTAGAGGCGCGGCCGGGCGAGAAAACGGTCGAGGACCTGGGCGCGCCCGAGCCGCCACGCCGCCTCGGGAACGGCGGTGTATTCCCGGCGGATCGCCGCCGCGTAGGCCGCGTAGACGGCGCGCGGCGCACCGAGCACGGCGAGATCGAGGTCGAGAAGGAGCCGGGTCGCCGGGTCCGCGCTCGGGCCGTGCGCCGCCGTCGCGTGGATCATCGCGATCGCGGCCCGGACGCGCGCATCCCCGGACGCCGGCCCCGCCTCGGCACGCAGCAGGTCGGCGCTGCGGGCCTCGTTGTCGGCGCGGACGGTGTCGTAGACGGCGTCGTGGAAGGCGATGGCGAGATCGATGGCGTCGCCGTCGACGCCCGCGAAATCGAGATGCGCCCGCACGGAATCGTGCCCCGCGAGCAGCGCCGCGATGTGGGGCCAGCCGTGATAGTGCCGGTCCGCCGCGCCGTAGCCTGCGTCGAGGGCCCGCCACGCCGCCGCGCCGGGCGTGCCGACGGTCCGCGCCCACAGGGCGTCGAACCGCGCGCGAAGGGAGGCGTCCCTGGCTTCCATCGCACCGGCCTCAGTTCACGCGGTGGCAGGTCGAGGTGGTCTCGGATGCCCCGCGGATCCCGCCCGCCGGCCGCACCTCGCAGACCACGTACTTGCCGCCCCGCTCGAGGGTGAAACTCGGACCGGAGGCGGAGACGATGCGGTGGCCGCCGTTGAGGAGCGCGCTCATGGGCTCCTCCACCGGCACCCAGGTCGTGGCCGGGCGCGGCGGCGCGGCGGGGGCCTGGGCGACGGCCGGGCCGGCAACGAGGATCAGCTGGAGGAGGGTGTGGGACAGCGTTCGGCGCATGGGACATCTTGTGGTCGGCGGCGGGCCTTCGGCCCGTTCGAGCGGCGAGGGGGTCAGGGCGTCACCACGGCGAGGTCGGCCGCCGGCAGCCAGCCGATGACCGGGGCCTTCTCCCCCCGGTAGCGCACGCGCACCCAGGCGTCCCGCCGCTCCACCACCGCGACGGGATCGAGCCGGACGAGGTAGGGCGCCCGGGCCGGAGCCGGGCCGGGTTCCGGCCGGAAGGCCGTGCGCTCGGCCGTCACGAGGCCGACGCCGATCCATCCGGACGGGGTCGCCGCAGCACGCCGCGAGAGCGCGTAGGGGGTCCCCACCATGGTGCCCGTGGTCATCGAACAACCGCCGTGATCCTCCGCGAGGGTCAGGGCGGCGCCGTCCGGGGTGAAGGCGAGGTCCCCCGGGATGCGCTCCGGCTCGTCGGGAAACCACGTCTCGACCTTGGCCCGGTCGCCCGCGAGGGTCCCGCGCAGGAGGAAGACGCAGGCGAATTGCGGGCTACCGGCATCAGCCGCCCCCCGCTGCTCGGCGAAGACCCCCGCCACCTCATCGCCGGAGATCGCCAGGGTCAGGCTGTCGTAGGTGCCGGACCGGGCGGCCGGCTCGGCCGCCGCCGCGCCGCAGGCGGCGAGCAGGGCGGCGAGGCTCAGGGCGATATCACGCACCGTCAGAGGCCCTTCTCCAGCAGCTTCACCACGGCCTCGGCCCGTTCCTTCGAGTCGGTGACGTTGGTGAACGGCCGCCAGTTCACGTCGAGGACCCCGCCGTCGAACGTGAGGCGCTTTGCGTAGTTCGAGGCCGGCGCGGTGTTCTCGTCGAAGCGGACGCGGATGGTCTTGAGCTTCGCGGCCAGGGCGTCGCGGCCCATCTTGTCCTTGGCCACCTCCTTCAGCCCAGCGGCGAGGGGCTCGAAGATCGTCTTCTCGAAATAGTCCGGGTCGGAATAGTACTTGGCGTCGCCCGGGAGCGTCAGGTCGTCCCACGCCACCTCCACCGGCACGGCGAAGCCCGCCGCCCTCTGGATCGCCTTCTCCTGCGCGGGGTAGCGGTCTTGGCGGTAGGCCGCGATCGCCCGGCGCTCGGCGAGGCCGATGGTCGGCTCGGCCATGGCCGAGGGGGCGGACAGGACCGACAGGGCGAGCGCAGCGGCGAGGGCGTGACGGCGAGAGATCATACGGCGGTTTCTCGGTAGGATGGCCCCGGATGCGGGCTTGGCGTGATGGTTCGATGACGGGGCAGGCATGCTGTCAAAGTGAGACCCGCCCTCACGGGGAGATCGCCTTCACGGTGTCGGGGCGCAGCGCACCGGGCCGCCGGCCTCGACGGTGGGCGGGGCGGTCCCCGTGAAGAGTACGGGAAACGAGACGATGCTGGGCGTGTCCTTCGGGGCCTTTCCGGCCCGATAGCTCCCGGCGCAGGCCTTCACGGGCGCCGGCAGGGCCGCGACGGCGGGTGGAAGCGGCCCGTCGCGGGCGATCCGCGCCCAGCACGCGGCGCCGTGCTTCGGGATCGAGCAGGCCCCCTGCACGCCGCGCTGGAACCCGAGCCGCAGGGTCCCGTCCGCAACCGCGAAGGTGTCGATGCTGGCCTCGGCGGTCGTGTCCCGGATCAGGGTGCGGCCCGTGCCCGCGTCGAGCACCGCGAACGGGACGGTGCCGTTGGTGCTCGCCTGCTCGAAGACGAGGAACCCGCCCGTGCGGCCGAGGAAGCGCTGGCCGGCGGTCGCCAGGATGCGCGCACCCGGCCCCGGCGCGGTGGCGCAGGCGGGGGCGGCGCCGTTCGCGAGGGGCACGAGGGTCGCGTCCTCGGGGTCCGGCGTGTCGGCGTCGCTCTCGCGCACCATGAGATCGCGGTAGGTGGTGCAGGTGATCTGCTTGCCCTCCCCCGACATCTTGCCCTCTCCAGACGTCGCGGTCTCGGTCTTCGCGGGCGACTCGAACCGCGCCGCCTCCCATCCCGCCGCCACTGACGGGGCGGGGAGGCACGCTGCGAGGAGCGCGAAGCGGGCGGCGGCGAAGCGGGCGGCGGGGAGAAGGCTGCGTCTCATGCGGGTTCCCTGTATACGGCGCGGGACGTCCGAAGAAAGGCAGGATGGAGAGCCATGCGGACCGTTCTCTCCAAGGTAGCCAAGCGTTCTGCCGGGCCGCTCGCAACGCTTCTCGCTGCGCCGCTCCTCGGGCCGCTCGCCGTCCGGGCCGAGCCCGCTCTGCCGGGCGACGTGACGGCGTACGTGACGCGGCTGCGGGACTGCAACCACTGGGGCGGGGAGGATGCCACGGACGCGGCGCGCGGCCGGGCCATCGTGGCGGCCGTGAAGCGCCTGCGCTGCGACGACGCCGAGGCGGACGAGTGGACCCTGCGACGGCGCTACCGGGGCGACCCCGCCGTCCTGAAGGCCCTCGACCGGGCGCGCGATGCGGACAGCTGAGCGGGGGCCCGACGCCGGCGATCCGGTCCGCCGACGCGTCCTGCGGCTGCTGCACGTTCCGCTCCTCGGATTGCTGCTGGCGCTCGGCCTCGCCCCGGTCTTCCTGCTGTTTCCCCTCCTGCCCGCCGAACCCGGAACCGATCCGACCTTGCGGCCCGTCGAACTCTGGCTCGGCACGGCCCTCGTCGGCGGCCTCGTCGGCACCGTGGAGGGCGCGGCGCGGCCCCTCTACCGGGCGGCCGGCCTCGTCCTCGCCGTCGGCCTGCTCTCGATCCCGGTCCTGCGCGTCTTCCTCTGGACCGACCTTCCGGTCCCGCACGGGCTCGCGCGCTGGCTCGGCCTCGATGGGGAAGCCGCCCTCGACGCCCACCTGTACGAGATCTGGCTCGCGGCGTGGTTTTCGGCCTGGGTTTTGGCTTGGGTTTTGGCTTGGCTCGGCCTCGTGCTCCTGGGCCGGCACTTCCCGGCGCGACGCGCTCGCATCGACCGTGCGGCCGTTCGAGGACGGCGCCGTTCGAGGATTCTGGTCGGGGATTCTCGGCGATGATCGTCCCGCCATGATTGCCCCTCGGTCCGACGGGACGCGAAGGGCGGCCCTCATCGTCGGCGGCTGCGGTGTCGTCGTGTTCGGCTGGGCCCTCGTCGCCTACGCGCCGGCCCCGGGGATCGCCGCGGCCGTCGTCGCGGTGCCGGCGTTCGCCCGCGCGGCGAAGCGCCGGGTCGCGGCCTTCCTGGCCCTGGCGGTCTTCTCTGCTGCCGTGATCTGGGCGGCGTTCGGAACGACGACGGGCTACTTCGTTCTGAACCGATCGCGGCTGGACGCCGTGGTGGCGGAGATTGCGGCCATGCCCACCCTGGTGTCCTTCGAACGCGGGCGGGACGATCCTCCGGCGGAGGCGGAGCGAACGGCGTGGTGGGAGAGCACCCGCCTCGTCAACGGCCAGCGCGTCACCCTTTACCGCCCGCAAGGCTCGCGCGACACGGACAGCCTGCGGGAGATCGACTTCCTGCGGGAACTCGGGGTTCCCTACGCCCGCTACCGCGCCCTCTGCGGCGCCCTCGAACGCCTCGGGCTCGCGGGGTTCACCCGCGGTCCCGGCGGCGAGATCGGCCTGGACGAACCGATCCCGGGTGGCACGCCCTGGGGCACGTCGTTCGTGTACCGGCCGGACGATGCGTTTCCGCCCGGCTCCGGGGCCGAGAGCGACCGCCGCCTCGCGCCGAACTGGTTTTTCGTGACGCGGGGCTGAGATTCACCGGACAACGCCGCCGGATTCCTGGAAGGAAGGGCGGGCGCGCGGAGCATCCGCCGTGGTGATGGTGCCGGTCCCGAGCAGGGCCGCGAACACGAGCATCGGCACGGCCCAGACCTGCATCGGCAGACCCCAGAAGGCGTGGTCGCGCCCGGCCGGCCCGAAGGTCGTGCCGTGGTTCCAGCGCCATCCGAGACCGAGGACTGCGAGCGCCGCGAGACTCATGGTGAGGCAGACCACCCTGTCAACTTCCGGCCCGTCGACCTGCCGCAGGAGGATCAGGGGCAGGAACATCGCCAGCGCCACGAAGAGGACGACCCAGTAGCCGCGCCCGGTCCAGAAGACGATCATGTGCTGGTCCTTATCCCTCGTGTTTCGGAGCGATCCGCCCGGGCCGCGACCGCGTTAGCCCATCGCGCCGGCGCGCCGGTTGCGCACCATCGCGGCGAGGGCCGCGACGATGATGACCGCCAGCGCCCCGGCGATGACTAGAAGCGTGACGGTGCGGTTCCACAGGCGGTCGAGGGCGAGATCGGTGGTGACGAGGTCGGGCCGGGCCGGATCAGCCAGCACCCGGACGCTGTAATCGCCCACGTGCATGCCCGTGAACACGGTATTGATCCGGCGCACCACCGTGCCCGTCGGCGTGGGCAGGGTGAGGGTCATGTCGCAGAGATGGAGCACGATCTTGGCGCTGCACTTGCCGTCGCTCACCCGCGCGGCGGCGACGGGACGCGCCGTGTCCCGTATTTGCCAATCCGAGATCACCGGCGGGGCCGTGTAGACGGCGCAGGCGACGAGGAGGGCCGCTAGCGCAACGAGGCCGAATAGGGTCCAGAAGATGTTGCCCCAGCCCTGGCGGGGCGGCGGCAGGCGCAGGGGCTCGGGGCGGTCGGCGGCGGTGTTCATGCTCGGAACCTCACGGGATCACGGGAGTCTGGGAGGATTCGGAGGCCGCCGCGGTCTCGGCCAGGACACGGCGCGCCTGCGCCGCCTGCCGGTAGCGGCCGATGAGGCCGGCGAAGTCCTGTACCGACATCCGGTACGGCAGGCCCGCCGTGATGGTGACGATGCGCCGGCCCGGATCGAGCTTCACCTTGCGGCCGCCCGGCGCCGCCTGCGGGAACGGCGCCTCCGGCGGCAGCAGCAGGCGGGTGACGACGCCGTTCTGCCGGGTCGTCATGTCGAGGTCGGCGATGCTGTCCCAGGGGATCGGCCGGTCGAGGCCGGGCACCGCCATGGAATCGGGGCTTAGGATCATCGTCGTGCGCTCGCCCCGCCACAGCCGGAAACCGCCGATGCCGCCGAGGACCGCCCCGCAGGCCAGCGCCACCCCCATAACGGCCCCCGCCTGGCTGGCGGACAGGCCGGGCAGGCCGGCGGCGAGCCACAGGAGGGCGACCCCGATGAAGAAGCCGCCGGCCACCAGGAGGGCGATGGCCCCCGGGCGGGTGCTTTCGCGCAGCATCCGCGCCTCGGTGCCGATCTCCGCCACCGTCGCTTCGAGATGGGCGCGGAACGCCGCGTCGTGGGCCCGCACGGCGTCGAGGAAGTCGTGCGTCGCCGCGCGGCATAGGCCGGCGGGATCGGCGAAGTAGGCCGCGAGCTGGCCGAGCGCGTGCGGGGGCGGCACGGCGGCGGCGGCGGCCAGGAGTTCGGCGTCGAGGGTCCGGCCGAGGGCCGCCACGCGCTCGCGGGTCGGCGGATGGGTGTCGGTGGGGTGGGCCTGCTCCGCTTCGAGATGCGTCGCCGGATCGTCGAGGCCGCGCGCGATGGCGTGGTCGAGGCTCGCCGCCACGAGGTCGGCGGGGGCGGACCCGGGCGCCTCGGCGGCGGCGTCCAAGGTCTCGGCTATGCGGGGGGCCACCGCCCCCGTGCGCAGGAGCGCCCGCGCGGCGGCGTCCACGGAGGCCGGGCCAGCGCCCGCCGCATCGGCCGTGAACTCGCGGGTCCGGCTCCAGTGACGCACGGCGAGGTGGAAGTTCTCCATGACGAAGACGCCGAGGCGCAAGGACGGGCCGAGGAGCCCGAAGGTCCCGGCATGCCCCTGCGCCACCGCGTCGAGGGAGCGGCCGACGCCGGCATAGATCGGCAGGAAGCGCTGGCTGTAGACGGTGTCGCCGCCGGCATAGTGGGCGAGTTCGTGGCCGATGATCGCCGCCACCTCGTCGCCCCGCAGCAGGGCGAGGTAGGGCAGCGGCAGGTAGAGGATCCGGCCCGTCAGCGGCGCGCCGCCGGGCTCGACCACGGCCGGGCCGGCGCTGACGAAGAAGCCTCCGGTAAGGCCGACCACCACGGCCTCCGGCTTCAGCGCTCCGAGCCGGTCGGCCAGCCCCTCGGTGAGCCGCCACAGGCCCGGCGCCTCGGCGGGCGACACGACCCGGCCGAAGATCGACAGGGGGTCGGGCTCGAAGGCGGAGAGCGCCCGGCGCAGGCCGAGCACTGTGGCGCCCGCCGCGACCAGGACCGCCCCGATGGCGACGACGGCCACGAACAGCATTTTGATCTCGCCGCCGCCCAGCCCGGGCCGCGCCAGCAACCCGGCCTCGAAGACCACGGCGGCGACGAAGCCCGCCGTTGTAAAGAGCACCTGGAGGGCGAGCACCGGCGGCAGCAGGCGGCGCATCCACGAGAAACCGGCCACCAGCGCGTCGCGCGAGGCCCGCCCCAGCCGCCCGAGAGCGGCGCCGGCGAGGAGCACGAGGATCGACAGGAGTGCGGCGCCGCCCCCGGCCGCGACGACCACGGGCGGGAGCAGGCGGCGCCAGTCCATGATCGTCGTCAGGGTCGCGACCTCGTCCCGGGCCGCCCGGGCCTGAACCAGGGCGAGTGGACCGCCATAACCCTTGCCGTTGCGGCGGAACTGCATCCGGAAATCGGGGCGCCCGTCCGGCGGCGCCCGCGCTTCCAGATCCGCGACGATCCGGGTAAGGTGCTCCCGCTCGGCGGCGAGGTCGGCCCAATCGGCGCCGGCCCGCTCCTGCTCCCACAGGCCGAGGAGCAGGATGCCCAGGGGTAGGAGGACGGTGGCGGCGATCAGGTGCGTGACGGAACGCAAGCGCAAGGGCATGCGCGAATTAGCTACGTCAGGGATACCCGCCTCCTCGGATGCGTTCGGAGCCAGAACGGGTCACTCAGAATTTGTTCGCCGGACGCTCGTCCACTGGAATCGGGATGAAGCTGTCGTGCTTGCGGCACGAGATCCTATCGACCTTGCGGCTCTCACCCTTGATCAGGTCCATGGCGCCAGTCTTTCGATTGACCAGGAAATAGCCACCCGGGTTTTTCAGCTTGATAACATCGTCGGACTGAAGCGCGACTTCCTGTATCTTCGATTCACGCTCGCCATTCGGCTTCATCAAGGCCCATTTCTTGGATGCGAGGTCGATGCTGAAGTAGATTTTTTTGCCGCCATTGTTGATGCACGCCAGGGTGAAGGGCTGCGTCGCTTCTTCAGCGTGTGCAGTGTGCGCAGCGATGAACGTGCAAAGTACGCCGGACACAAGGAGAGAGGTCGCTTTTTCAGTCATCCGGTTCATTCCTGACGGTACGTCCTGCCGCATCGCGGTTGGCGGTCTAAGCGTGCGCGCAGCAGGGGGCAAATCGATCCCGGGCCAGAGCATGCTCCCTTGCTGGCCAGGGTGATCGCGGCGCCAGGGACACCCTACCAAGCGTCGGGTCAGTGGCATCAGGTTAAGGCATGGATTGGGCCGGGAACTCTTTCATACGTCTCGGATGCCGCCTATGTTCGCAAGGCTCTGAAGCGCCGAGTTTCAAGATATCGACCTCGCACCGCTACCGACGGCTCCAATGCCACTCCTATCGTCTGATGGCCCGCTCGACCTCGTCCAAGAACGTGGCCGCCGAGGTTTAACCGGCGTTCTCATACAACCTTGGTGGGGAGCAGACGTTCAGCTTTCCGTGGACGGGAGCATGACCGACACCATCAAGATGCGATTGCAGCCGTTGGTATATTCTAAGTGGACCCGCAGCCCATCGCGCGTAAACAGATCCCAGGGCCTATGCTCGATCCCAGACACGGTGGCGCCACCATCGCTGCTCCTTACCAGCGGACCCATGATCGCCCTCGCATCGTTCCGTGAGTTCCGGAACCTGACCGCACCCGGCAGGTCACCCGCGAACTCGCAGTACGATGGGTCCTTTCCGGCACCGAAGCACTGAACGCAGCAGCAGACGTCGCTCGCATCGATCATCATAGCCAATCCACGACTCGGACATTCGATGTGGCGATCGAGCCTATGTTCGGGATCGCCTTCCGGTGGTCGATCCGTAACCGCGGGCGAGGGGCCAAGCAGGGGTAAGAACTCTGAAACGTGCTTACCGATGAGTGTATGGTCCGTCATGAGCTGACCTATCGCAGCTTGGCTGAATATCTGGATAGGGTCGACATCGGCCGGACCGGCCTAAGGTCAAGATAGGTGTAAGGCATTCAGGCGCCTTTCGAATAGGGTTGGCAAGAAAGGGTTGTGTTCACCGCTTGTTGAGAAGCTTGCGGACACCATCCAGTGCGTAAGCTTCGGCCGCATTTCTAGGAAGTGCAGGAGGTTTAGCCGCAAGCGTCCTCACCGATCTGCCCTGATCGTCCTTCCGGTCTGGGTCGGCTCCGCGACTGAGCAGGAACAGGACCAAGGACCAATCTCCGAAGCCGGCCGACATCGAGGCAGGCGTGCTACCGAGTGACATAGGGTGATCGACGTCAGCCCCTTCCTTAAGGATGCGGTCCATCCATGCGGTATCCTGACGAAGGATCGCGTTGGCGTAAGAGTTGGTGAACCCTTCCTCCCGGGTCAGCACCGGACGCGCCTGTTCGTGGGCATAGAAGGCGCCTGCGAGGGTAGCGAGGATTGCCATGACCCCTACAAAAGCTCCCCAGGTCACAGTGTGGATCGCCGCGAGTATCGTCGGCTTGGATTTGCGAACGGCCCACGCCTTCACAACCGCCAACACCGGGAGAACGATGGGATAGGTCACAACGGCATAGAGGACTGCGAGCCAGAGAGCGATTTCTCCCGGGGTGGCCTCGCCCGGAACGTTCAGGAGCACCGGGAGGGTCAGGAGGATGCAGAGCACCCACAGTGACCAGAGCACGACGGCTGCAAAGACTGCGATCAGGCGCCGCATCAACATTGGGGCAGATCGTCCTTCCAGCCGTCCGAGTTGAGGCAGGGGCGAAAGCATCCATCACCGTCCTGCAAGCAGTCTTTCCCGCCACATGTGGCGGAGGATTGCGCTCGTTCTAACCACCAACGTTTGAGGTCGAACTGGAGTTCTAGCGGCACACCGGCAGCTATCGCTCGAATCATGCTCCCTTTAGCCGAGCGAAGATCGAGGCGAAGATCGATCCAAGTCCCACGGCGAAAATCGGCACTGTAGGGGCTTTTGGACGGCGCCCGGAACGCTTCATCGGAGCTGATGTCACACCAGGTGGGACCACTCTCGTCTTGGTTTCGAACGTCCCCATCGGGACCGGACACAGGACGGAGCACCACATGAAGATCGTCGTCATCGGCGGCACGGGGCTGATCGGCTCGCAGGTCGTCACCACCCTGAAAGCCGCTGGACACGAGGTCCTCGCTGCCTCGCCGAACACCGGCGTCAACGCCGTCACGGGCGAGGGGCTCACAGAGGCGTTGAAGGGTGCCGGCGTGGTGGTCGACGTCGCCAACTCGCCATCGTTCGCCGACGACGCGGCCATGAACTTCTTCGTCCGCGCCGGACGGAACCTTGCCGAGGCCGAGAAGGATGCCGGGGTCTCCCACCACGTCGCGCTCTCAGTCGTCGGAACCGAGCTCCTGCTCGACAGCGGCTACTTCCGCGCCAAGCTCGCCCAGGAGGAACTGATCGCCTCGGCGGGCGTGCCCTGGACGCTTGTCCGCGCCACCCAGTTCTTCGAGTTCGTCGCCGCCATCGCGGGAGCCGCGCTCGTCGACGGCGTCGCGCGCATGACCTCCGCGTCGATCCAACCGATCGCGTCGGCCGACGTTGCGGCGAAGGTCGCGGAGGCCGCGCTGGCACCACCGCGCAACGGCATGGTCGAGATCGCCGGCCCTGAGCGGCTGCCGATGGTCGAGCTGGTGAGGCGTCACTTCCAGGGCCTTGGCGAGACGCACGAGGTCCGCACGGACGACACCGCACCGTATTTCGGGGTGGTCCTCGGTGGCCCCTGGCTTACGCCCACAGGCGACGCATGGCTCTCGCAGCGACGCTACGGCGACTGGCTGGCGGCGCAGCCGAAGCGCACGGCCTAAGGTCTCCCGCCGATGGATGCTGCCTACATCTCAGCGCTGTCCGCGCTGGCCGGGTCGGCCATCGGCGCGATGGCCTCCTTCGCGACCACCTGGCTGACGCAACACAGCCAGGAGCACGCGACCCTCTTGGTGCAGGACAGAGCACGACGGGAAGCGCTCTATGGCAAGTTCATCCGGGAGGCGTCGACCTTGTTCGGCGACGCCTTCCAGCACGACCTCGACGATCCGGCCAAGCTGGTGAACCTCTACGCCATCGTGAGCAAGATCCGGCTCTTCGGGGAGCCGGAGACGCTCCAGGAAGCCGAGCGTGTCATGCAGCGCATCGGCGAGACCTATTTCGCCCCGAATAAGGATCTCGCCGCCTTCGCCGACATCCGCCACGCCAGCGACCTCGATCCGCTTTGCGCGTTCTCGACGGTCTGCCGTAGGGAGCTGGCGATCGCCCACCGGTGAGGCTCAGTGAGGCGTCGGCGTTTCCACCGCCCCACCGAACGATATCGCCATGCGCTGGAGCTTGTCCGGGTTGCGGGTGAAGTAAATGCCGACGATCTGCCCGCCCTGGATGTCCAGGGCGACGGTCTGGAGCATCCCGCCCGGCTCCATGCTAAGGTAGCCCGGCAGGCCATCGATCCAGAGGTCCTGCAGCTTCCGGGCATGCTGGATCCACGATTTACGCGCGACCCCCTCGAACATGCGCGTGACTTTGTCGATTCCGACAATGGGCTGCGGGAAGGCGAGCACCTTTCCTCCTCCGTCGGAGTGCACCACGACGGCATCGGCGAGCATGCTGCGCAGCGTAGCGACATCGCCCGTCGTCGAGGCCTCGAAGAAGGCCTTGGCGATACGCGCCCCCTCTTCCCGCTCGACGGGGAAGCGCGGGCGGGCGGATTGCACGTGCTTTCTGGCTCGCGCGGCGAGCTGACGGATCGCGGGTGGCTCCCGCCGCAGGGTGACCGCAATTTCCGCGAGAGGGACCGCGAAGACGTCGTGCAGGAGGAACGCGGCCCGCTCAAGCGGCGACAGCCTCTCCAGGGCAAGCATCAGCGTGAGCGTCAGGTCGTCGCCGGGGGCTTCGTCCGGGACCATGGCGATAGGCTCGGGCAACCAGGTACCGACATAGGTCTCACGCCGGACCCGGGCGGACTTCATGACGTCCAGGCAGAGCCGCGTGACCGTCCGCGACAGGAAGGTGCCGGCCGAGGCGACCTCGGCATGGTCGACGTGTCGCCAGCGTAGCCATGCGTCCTGTACAACGTCCTCGGCCTCGCCGAGGGACCCGAGCATGCGGTAGGCGAGCCGGACGAGCCGCGCCCGCTCCTGCTCGAAGACGCGGGTCGGATCATCGATGGTCGGCATGGCGGAACGACCAGACGCTGAAGGCGACCGCGATAAGTGCAGGAAGCGTCACCGCGGGGAAATCGCGGGACAGAACCTCCGGCCCGCAGATGCCCACCGCAACCTCCCAAAAGTGGAACAGCGCGTGGCCCGAGAGCCAAACAGCACCAAGCGTCCAGAGCAGCGAGCGCGGTCCGGGTCTGGCCGCGCCGTACACGAACCCCGCCCCGATCAACACGAAGATCAGGCCGATGTCTCGCAGGAAATGCTGATTGAAGGGCCCTGTCGTCGTCACGCCCGGTACCGCGAAATACCATGCCTCGGGCGCGACGAGCATGAACACGCCGTTCCCGGCCAGTCCTGCGCCGAGGATGCCGGCGAGTACCGGAATGGCTTTGGTCATCGAACTTTCCCGACGTGATTGGTTCACGTGAGTGACGATGCACCGCTGGCCGATGTGACATGAGATGCAAGTTTCCGCGCGGCACCTTTCAAAGGCTTGGCCCTGCACGGATCATATCACTGAACACCGGCTGCCCAACCCGATGGTCGAGCGACGCTACGAGATACTCAAGCAAGCTACTACACAGAGCCCAGGGACGCTCCGACCGCGACGATATCCATTAATGAACGACCGCCTCCGAGATGCCCAGGCGTGGGAATTAACGGCAACGTTGGTTCGGTTGGAGCCCGTCCGCTTTTCTGGCCGAACTTCTCCGAAGCAGACATGCTGCTTTCGGCCAAAAGCAGCTGTTTGCTGTCTTTAGCCCACAGATTCGACCGGCTCGTTGAATGCGTTCAACTCTCTGGCAAACCCGCGCGTCGAAGCCCGTCGTAGATGCGCTCGCGTTGGGCGAGGAAGTTCGGATCCGTGGAGGTCAGACTTCGATAGCGGGCGAGGGTGTAGCCGGGCCGGAGCTTGAGAAACTCGGCGAGGGACGCCTGAGCCTCGGCATCCCGATTCAGCCGTGCAAAGGCACAGGCGAGATAGAGATGCGGGAAGTCGAACAGCGGGTTTACGGCCGCTGCGCGGCGTAGCGGTGCGATCGCCTCCTGATCCTGCCCGAGATGAAGCTTGGCCAGCCCTTCCCTTGCGAGCCACGCGCCGAGCAAAGGATCTTTCGGGCTGAGGCGGATCGCAGCCGCAATGTCACGCTCCGTCTCTTCTGCCCGACCGAGGAAGATATGGATGAGGCCACGATAGGCGTGGGCCCGCGCAAAGCTCTGATTCAGGGTCAGAACCCGGTCGAACGCGGCGAGCGCTTCCGAGTAGCGAGATCGGGCGCGCAAGGTCTCACCGCGCAGGTAATGCGCAAACGGGTGCGTGGGATCATCCTGCAGCACCAAGGCAATGGCGCGCTCCGGCCGCATCGAGGTCGGCAGTCCGCTCTGTTGTCCAGCCGTTCAGCACCCCATCGACGAGCACCTCGGCCATTCCAAGTCGTGCGTCGACATTCTCCGGATCGAGCCCGAGGGCCCGCTCGAACAAAGGAAGGGCCTGCGCATGATTCTCGCGTGCAAAAGGTCGGTTGAGCAGGGCTTGGCCGCGCATGACCAGATCTACCGCATCCGCCGGCTGACCGGCGCGCGCGCGCGCGCGTCGCAGCTTCTAAGAGACGAACACCGAGCGCGCGGCCAACCTGTGTAACGAGGACATCCTGCGTGGCGCCGACAGCGGCGCGTGGTCCGTCGTAGTGGTCCGCCCAGAGGGAGGCGCCAGTCTCGACGTCCGTGAGTTGGACGGCGAAACGCACCTGCTCAGCGCTGTGCCGCAAACTGCCCTGCACGACGTAGCGCACGCCGAGCTCTCGACCGATCGCGCGCGGTTCGGCCTGCCGCCCTTTGTAGGATTGAGCCGTGCCGTGAGCGATCACGAAGGTACCGGGCGCGCGGGCGAGGTCGGCGGAGAGATCCTCGGCGAGCTGCTCGGCGAGATAATCCTGGTCCGTGTCGCCGCTCTGATTTGTGAGCGGCAAGACGACGAGCGACAGCCTCGGTCGCGCAGGCACGCGCGGTGCTTCCCCCCGCTCGGATCCGACGAGGTGAGGCCAGGCCATAGCCAGCCCTGCGGCGGTAGCCAGAACGGCGGCCGCCCCGAGGGGTGGCCGAAGGGCTGCGCGGACGCGGCGTGCATGGACGGCGCGCGATGGCTGTCCATCCGGTGGGGGCACGGCATACACGCGCAGGGGCCGGGCGATGTTCTTCAGGCGCTGCGGACCGAGATCGATGAAGCGGATATCGGGAAGGCCGCGCACTTGAAGATAGGCCGCCTCGGAGAGCCTTAACGCACCGGGATCGGCTGCCGTCTGCAAACGCGCCGCGATGCTGACGCCGTCGCCGAAAAGATCCCCGGCATGCACCATGATGTCGCCGATATGGATCCCGATGCGCAGGCGAAAGTGTCCTGCGTCGCCCTCGGCGTCGGCAAGCGCCCGCTGGATCGCCACGGCGCAGCAGACAGCGTCCGTTACAGATGCGAACTCGGCCAACACGCTGTCCCCGGCCGTGTTGGCGATCCGTCCTCGTCGCACCAGGATAAGGCGGTCGACGATCATCCGCATGGCCTGGAGAGCCCGCATCGCGCCGCTTTCGTCGGCGTGCATCGCTCGGGAATAGCCAGCTATGTCGGCCGCGAAGATCGCGGCAAGCCGACGTTCCGGACCCGACCATTCCGATGCGGTAGACCGCTCCGTGTTCTCGCTCATCGCGATCCGTTCGTGCCTCGACCGCCGGGGTGCTGCTCGCGTCGAAGACTTTATCGAACGTCGCGGCATAAGTCTCGTGCGGGGGTGTTCGAGAAGCTCTGTGACCTCGTTCAATATTCGGGCCATCGGCAATGGCCAATTAGACGGCTGCTCTAAAGCGCTTAACGGCAGATCCGTGCTGTCCACGGCGCCGGGGTATCGGTTCCGGTATCGCCCCCGACAAGATCGAGCTCATCCTCGACCGCGAGACTGCGAACGCGCTCGGCGTCACCTTCGCTGACATCAACGACACGCTCTCGACCAGCCTGGGCTCTGCCTACGTCAACGACTTCCCGAACCAGGCCCGCATGCAGCGGGTCATCGTCCAGGCCGCGGCCGGGCGGCGGATGAAGACGGGGGATCTGCTCGATCTCAACGTGCGCAACGCAAAGGGGCAAATGGTGCCGCTGCAATCGTTCGCGCGGATCGAATGGACGATGGGGCCGTCGCAGGTGGTCGGCTTCAATGGCTACCCCAGCATCAAGTTCGGCGGCAGCGCGGCGCCGGGCTACGCCAGCGGCGATGCAATGGCCGAGATGGAGCGGCTCGGGGCGAAGCTGCCGCCCGGGTTCGACCACGCCTGGACCGGGCAGTCCCTGCAGGAGAAGCTCTCGGGGAGCCAAGCGGTCTACCTGCTCGCCCTGTCGCTGTTCTGCGTCTTCCTCCGCCTCGCGGCGCTCGACGAGAGCTGGTCGATCCCGCTGGCCGTCCTGCTTGTGGTGCCAACCGGCGTGGTCGGCGCCGTCTTCGCCATGCTGCTGCGGGACATGCCCAACGACGTCTACTTCAAGGTCGGTCTCATCACGGTGATCGGCCTGACCGCGAAGAACGCCATCCTAATCATCGAGGTGGCCAAGGACCTCGTGGCCCAGGGCCGGTCGGTCCGCGACGCAGCGCTGGAGGCGTGCGAGCTACGCTTCAGTCCCATCGTGATGACCTCGTTGGCCTTCATCCTGGGCGTCGTGCTGCTCGCCGTCGCCACGGGCGCGAGCATGACCAGCCAGCGGGCCATCGGCACCGGCGTACTCGGCGGAATGGTGACGGCGACTGTGCTGGCTTTATTCGTCACCCCGCTGTTCTACGTGCTGATCGCCTGGAACTTTCGCGGGAGGCCAAAAGCCACGTTTTCGCGTGCGGATGGTGAAACGATGAGCTTGCCCTAGGACATCGATATGACGAGGAGTGACCGATTGTTGGAGGTTTGCCTCCGGTTATCGACTGATCCCACCTTTCACGTTCCCCACGCAGCTCGGCTACAAACCGGAACGCACAGCGCAACGAACGACCGCTTTCCGTTCGGTCCCGACGAGGAAGCGGTGACGGGGTTGGGTCGGTAGGAGCCTGTCCGCTTTTCTGACCGACTTTCTCCGAAGCGGACAGGCGGGTTTCGGCCAATCTAGCCCTTTCTAACCCGATCAGATCGCAGGCAAGCAGAGCTTCCGAACGCCGGCGGCGACCGACCGTTGTGGACATCCGGAAATCGCCGTATGCGCGACGGCGATGCCCAGGCGA
>NZ_VRVG01000089.1:0-23840 GCF_008040085.1 Methylobacterium sp. WL7
GCGCCGTCCCCCGAGCCCGCCGAATCCGGCGCCGCGATCCTGCGCGTGCCCGGGGAAGCCGTGGAGGCCCTGTCCCGGGCGAGCCACGACCTGACCAGCACCCTCGCGGCGCAGGCCCCCGCCGCCGAGGGCCTGGCGCGTCTCGCCCGGCTCGCCCGCGAGATGCGGGCCGGCGCCGAGGCGCTGGCCGCCAGATCCGATGCGGACGCGGCCGATCTGCGCGCGCTGGCGGCGCGTCTCGGTGGTTTCGCCCGGGAGGCCGCGGAGCTGTCCCGCCGCCAGGCCGCCGCCACCAGCGCCGTCGAGGGCGCCGCGCTCCGGGTCCGCGCGGAGGCCGAGCGCCTCGCCCTGGTGCCGGCCGAGACCGTGCTCGGGCCCCTCGCCCGCTCGATCCGCGAGACCGCCCGGGAGCAGGGCCGCGACGTCGATCTCGACCTGCGCGGCCTCGACCTGCCGGTGGAACGCGGCCTGCTCCAGGCCCTGAAGGACCCGCTGCTCCACGCCCTGCGCAACGCCCTGAGCCACGGCTGGCAGGGCCCGGAGGTCCGCCGCGCCGCCGGCAAGCCCGAGGCCTTGGCGCTCGGGCTGGAGGTGGCCGTGCGCGGTGCGCGTCTGCGGGTCACCGTCGCGGATGACGGGCCGGGGCCGGACCTGTCCCGCATCGCCGCCACCGCCCGCGCCCGAGGCCTGCTCGCGCCGGGAGAGGAGGCCGATCCCGAGCACCTGCTGCGCCTTGTGTTCGAGCCCGGCTTCTCCACCGCGGAGGCGGTCGACACCCTGTCGGGTCGGGGCTACGGCCTCTCGGTGGCCGCCGACGCCGCCCGCCAGCTGCTCGGCAGCGTGCGCTTGGAGCCCCGCGAGCCCGCCGGCACCGCGCTCGTCTTCAGCCTGCCGCTCTCCGCGGCCCGGCGCAGCCTGCTGCTGGTCGAGGCCGCCGGGCGGACCTATGCCCTGCCCGGCGGTTCGGTGGAGCGGCTGCTGCGCATGGACCGCGCCGGATTGCCCGTCGCCCTAGGGCGGACGATCCTGCGGATCGGCGCGGACGACGCCGCGACGAACCATCCGGTCACCGCTCTCACCGAGATCCTGGGGCAGGCGCCCGCCGCCCCGGATGCCGCCGGCCAGGACCCGACGATCCTGACCGCGGTGCTGTTGCGGGCCGGCGGCGGCCGCTTCGCCCTCGGGGTCGACCGCCTGCACGATGTCCGCGCGCTGCTGGTCCTGCCGGCTCCGGCCTTCGGGGCCGATCCCGGCCTGATCGCCGGGACGGCCGTGCTGCCCGGCGACGTGCCGGTGCTGGTCCTCGACCCCGACGGCCTCGCCGCCCGGGCCGCGTCGATGACGCCGGGCCTTTCGGCCGGAACGATGGCGCAGGCTCCACGTTCGACGACCGCGCCCCGCGCCGCCGCACGGGCGACCATCCTCGTCGTCGACGATTCGATCACCACCCGGACCTTGGAGAAGGGCATCTTGGAAGCCGCCGGCTACCGCGTGGTCGTCTGCGTCGACGGTCAGGACGCCCTCGATCGGCTGCGCGCCGAGATCGAGCCCATCGACCTTGTGCTGGCCGACGTGGAGATGCCGCGCCTCGACGGGTTCGGCCTGCTCAAGGCCCTGCGCGCCGACACACGCTTCGCCCGGCTCCCGACGATCCTGATGACCTCGCGCGGGGATGCGGCCGACGTCTCCCGCGGCCTCGACCTGGGCGCGGACGCCTACCTGACCAAGCAGAAATTCGACCAGCGCCAACTGCTCGACACGATCGGACAGCTACTATGACGCCCGTCCGGGTCATGCTCGTCGAGGACAGCCTCGTGGTGCGCGAGCTGCTGCGCTATATCGTGTCGCGCGATCCCCGGCTCGAACTCGTTGCCGCGGTGCCCTCCGGCGAGGAGGCTCTGGCCACCCTCCAGGCTGTGCGGCCGGACGTGATCTCCATGGATATCCGCCTGCCCGGTATCGACGGTCTCGAGACCACGCGCCGGATCATGGCCGAGCAGCCGACCCCGATCGTCGTGATCGCCGATTCGGTGGAGGATTCCTCGCTCCGGATCTCCATGAATGCGCTCCGCGCCGGCGCCCTGTCGGTGGTCGAGAAGCCCGTGGCCACCACCCATGCCGGCTACGAGGCGGTAGCCGGCGAGATCTGCACGCAGCTGCGGATCATGGCCCAGGTCCCGGTGATCCGGCGGCGGCCGATCGGTGCCGAATGGGCCGGCCGGACCGGCCTGGCCTCCTTCGCCGCACCGACCGAGGCGGCGGGGCAGGCGCCGAGTTTACTCGCTATTGCTGCCTCGACTGGGGGGCCGCCGGCTCTGGCCCGGGTGATCGGCGCCCTACCCAAAAACTTTTCGCTGCCGGTGCTGGTGGTCCAGCATATGGGCCCGGCCTTCATGGAGGGCTTCGCGGCCTGGCTCGACAGCGTCGTGGCCCTGCCGGTCTCGCTGGCGCAGGACGGGGAGCGCGCGGAGCCCGGCCGCGTCTACGTGGCGCCCGGCGACCGCCACCTGGAGATCGGCTCCGGCCGGGTGATGCGGGTGGTCGCGACCGAGCCCGTCTCCGGCCAGCGCCCGGCCGCCACGGTGCTGTTCCGCTCGCTCGCCCGTCAGCTAGGACCTGCCGGGATCGGCGTGCTGCTCACCGGCATGGGCGAGGACGGGGCGGTCGGCCTCGCCGACATGCACCGGGCCGGCGCCCAGACCGTGGCCGAGCACGAGAGCACCGCGGTGGTCTACGGCATGCCGGCGGCGGCGGTGCGGCTCGGGGCCGCCCGCGCGATCCTGCCGCTGGACCGGATCGGCGACCACGTCCTGCGGCTTGCCGATCCCGGGGCGCGGCCGTGAGCCGGAGCGAGGCCGGCGCCCAGGATGGGCCCGCCCGGATCCTGCTGGTGGAGGATTCGGAGACGCAGGCCCTGGAACTGCGCCTCCTGCTTGAGGCGAACGGCTTCGCGGTGGAGCGCTGCCCCTCGGCCGAGGCCGCCCTCGACCATCTCAACCGCACCCAGCCCGACCTCGTGGTGGCCGATTATCACCTGCCCGGCATGGACGGCGACGAGCTGATCCGCCAGATGCGCCTGTCCCTGCGCACCCGGGCCCTGCCGGTGCTGATGCTCACCGGCGGCGGTGGCGGCGAGCGCAAGGGCCTGGAGAGCGGCGCCGACGCCTACCTACCGAAATCCGCCGACCGCGACCTGATGATCCTGCGCATCCGCGCCCTGCTGCGCGAGCGCCGGCCCTCCGCCGAGGGCGAGGGGCCGGGCGCCGCCGCGTTCCGGCGCGGACGGATCCTCGTGATCGACGGCAGCCTGACCTACCGGACCTTCCTGGCGGGCCTGCTCGGGCAGGAGGGCCACCACGTCGCCACCGCCGACGGGCCGGAGGCCGCCCTCGATGCGCTCAACGGGGTCGGCGAGGATGCGTTCGACTGCGTGACCGTCGACCTGCTCGGCCACGCCTATGACGGCCTCACCCTCTGCCGGGCGATCAGCCAGCGCCGCTCCGGGCAGGCCGCCGGGGCCGGCTTCCACCTCGTCGGCATCGCCGGCAGCGACCCGGCCAAGGACTTTCTGGTCGAAGCCTTCGCGGCCGGCGCCGACGACGTGGTCTCGAAGACCGATGCCGAGGTTCTGGCGCTGCGGGTGCGCGGCTTCGTCCGCCGCCGCCTGCTGGAGGAGGACGACCGCCGCATCGCCGGCCAGTTCGGCGAGCGCGAGCGGGCGGTGGAGCGCGCCCGCGCCGAGGCCGAGGCCTCCGAGGCCCGCGCCCGCCTCGCCGATGCCCTGGAGCGCGCCAACCGCGATCTCGCCGACGCCAACCGGCAGATCACCGAAGCGCAGGCCAAGCTGGTCCAGGCCGCCAAGATGGCCTCGCTCGGCGAGCTGGTCGCCGGCATCGCCCACGAGATCAACAACCCGCTCGCCTTCATCCTGGCGCACCAGGGCACGGTCGAGCGCCTGCTCAACGAACTGCCGAGCGCCGCCCCGGAGGCGGCTTCCCGCGCCCTCGACAAGGCCCGCCAGCGGGTCGGCTCGATGCGGATGGGGCTGACCCGGATCCAGGATCTCGTGCTCAACCTGCGCAAGTTCTCGCGCCTCGACGAGGGCGAACGGGCCCTGGTCAACGTGCCAGAGGCGATCGAGACCGTGCTGGCGCTGATCCAGCACAAGCTCGGCGACCGGATCGCGGTGGAGCGCAGCTTCGCCGGCCGTCCCGAGATCCACTGCACCCCGGCGCTGCTCAACCAGGTGGTGATGAACATCCTGGGCAACGCCGCCGACGCCATGCCGGAGGGGGGCAGGATCCGAATCGATACCCTGTCGAATCCGGAGGTCGACGAGATCCGTATCAGCGATACTGGTCCTGGCATCCCGGAAGACATCCGTGAAAAGATCTTCGAGCCATTCTTCACGACAAAGCCCGTGGGTTCAGGCACCGGCCTGGGTCTTGCGATTGCCTACAGCGTCGTTCAGGCGCATAGCGGCTCGCTCACCGTGGAGGCGGCGCCGGACGGGGGAGCCTGCTTCGTGATCGGGATTCCGCGGCAGGCGGCCAGCGCATGAGTGAAGGCACGGCAGGACGAGTATTCCCCGCTGCGATGGACACCGGTTCGGTGACGGATACGCATTCCCTTTACGAGAACGGGGCCGGGTTCGACGGCCCCCGCGGGACCATCCTGGCCGTCGATGACGAGCCGGATATCCTGATCGCCCTCGAGGACCTGTTCGAGGATTCCTACCGGGTGCTGACGACCTCGAACCCGAACGAGGCGCTCGAGATCTTGCACGCCGAGCCCGACATCGCCGTGGTGCTGTCGGACCAGCGCATGCCCGGCCTCACCGGCGACGCGCTCTTGGCCGAGGCGCGCGCCTTCCACGACGCCCAGGCGATCCTGCTCACCGGCTATGCCGACATCACCGCGGTGATCGCGGCGCTCAACCGCGGCGGCATCGTCGGCTACGTCACCAAGCCCTGGGACGCGAGCCTGCTGCGCTCCACGGTCCGGCAGGCCTTCGAGCGCCACCGGCTCGGCCGCGACCTCGCGACCGAGCGGGCCCTGCTGCGCGGCCTCCTCGACCACGCCCAGGACGCGATCAGCTTCAAGGATGCGGATGGGCGCTTCGTGCGCCTCAACGCCCGCAAGGCGGCCCAGCTCGGCCGGGACGTCTCGGGTTGTCTCGGGCAGCGGGAGGGCGACTTGCTCGGCGCGAAGGGCAGCGCCGTAGCCGAGGCCGATACCGCCGCGATCCGCTCCGGGGCCGTGGCCGAGAGCCTGACCAGCGACGGCCCGGTCGGCGCAGAACTCTGGAGCCACGTCACCCGGGTGCCGATCCGCGATGCGGGCGGTGCGATCAGTCATCTCGCGGTGATCGAGCGGGACGTGACCGAGCAGCGGACCCTGGAGGCCCGGCTGCGCCAATCCGACAAGATGCAGGCGCTCGGCACCCTGGCCGGCGGCATCGCGCACGACTTCAACAACCTTCTCACCGCGATCCTCGGCAGCCTGGAACTCGCCGCCCCCAAGGTCGCCGACCTGCCGCGGGTGCAGCGCCTGATCGAGAACGCCCGCGGCGCGGCCGAGCGCGGCGCCTCCCTGACCAAGCGCCTGCTGAGTTTCAGCCGCGCCCACGACCTCCAGGCCCGGGCCACCGACGTCAACGCCCTGATCGGCGGTATGAGCGACCTGTTCGGCCGCAGCCTCGGCGGGCTGGTCAGCGTCCGCACCGACCTGACCGAAGGCCTTCCCGCCGTCCAGGTCGATCCGGACCAGCTCGAACTCGCCGTGCTCAACCTGTGCATCAACGCCAGGGACGCGATGCCCGACGGCGGCACCATCACGGTGGCCACCAGGCGCCTCGACATCGCGGGCGATCCCGAGATCGCCGACGGCTCCTATCTCGGCATCAGTGTCACCGACGAGGGCACCGGTATCCCGGATGAGATCCTGCGCCGGGTCTGCGAGCCGTTCTTCACCACCAAGGCGGTGGGCCAGGGCACGGGTCTCGGGCTCGCCATGGTGTTCGGCCTCACCCAGCAATCGAAGGGCCGGCTCGCCATCGAGAGCGAGGTCGGCCGGGGCACGCGGGTCGAACTCGCCCTCCCCTTCGCCACCGATGCGCCTGAGCAGATGGCGGGTGCGCAGGACGACGCCCCGGTGGCGGCCCGTTCGGCGCGGATCCTGGTGGTCGACGACGACGCGCAGGTCCGGCACGTCACCGCCTCGTTCCTGGCGGGCTTCGGCCACGACGCGACGGAGGCCGGCGACGGCGAGGCCGCGCTGCGGTCCTTCGCGCCCGGCCGCTTCGACCTGATCGTCGCCGACCTCGCCATGCCGGGCATGAGCGGCATCGAACTCGCCGCCGAGATCCGCGACCGCGACCCCAGCCTGCCGGTGCTGATCCTCACCGGCCACGCGGAGGCGATGCAGATCCCGGACGATCTGCCGGTGCTGACCAAGCCATTCCGCTCGGCCGACCTGGCGATCCGCGTCTCGGCGCTGCTGGACGGGTCTGACCCGGGGCGGGCGTGACCAAACCGTCATTGCGAGCGTAGCGAAGCAGCTACGTGATCCGCCACGTTTTTGGAACGCGCGCTGCCCTGGGTTGCGTCGCTGCGCTCGCAATGACGGGGCCGGACAATCGAAATGGTGCAGCGCTGAAGCCCTGGAGCAGTGACGTCGCTGTCCGCACTTCTAGGGGAAAGCCCTATCCCTGGCCCCGAGGCACCGAAATTTTCGGGAACCACCCTGTTGCCGGCTCATTGACCCCCCACGGAGCCGTCATGCTCCGGGTTACGAACGTGGAGGTGAACCATGAGCAATCACGGTATCTTCCCAGGCAGTCGGCGCGAGGCCGACCCGGATCAGGACGATCCACCCAACAAGGATCAGCAGGGATAGAGGTTTCGGAACCGCGGCGCGGTCGAGTTCCCGGTCAGGCCGACACTGACCGCTAGGGCGAACTCTCGCGATGCTTCGAAACGTAGACCCTGCTTCAAGCCCGTCGGCGCAAGCCGGCGGGTTCTTTTTTGAGCCCCGCGCGAACATGAAGAAGCCGCCCCAGATGGTCCCGGGACGGCTTCTTTCCGTTCGATCGATGGCGCTTAGCTCAGGCCGCCTCGGCGACCACAACCTGACCGGAATCCTTGCCGCGGGCCTCGACGTCGCGATCGACGAACTCAATCACGGCCAGCGGGGCGTTGTCGCCCTTGCGGAAGCCCGCCTTCATGATGCGGAGATAGCCGCCCGGACGGCCCTGGTAACGCGGGCCGATCACGGCGAAGAGCTTCTTGACCATGTCGCCGTCGCGCAGCTGCGCCATGGCGAGACGGCGGGTGTGGACGCTGTCGATCCGGCCGAGGGTGACAAGCTTCTCGACCACGGGACGCAGGTCCTTGGCCTTCGGCAAGGTGGTGACGATCTGCTCGTGCTTCAGCAGGGCGACCGACATGTTGGCGAACATCGCCTTGCGATGCTCGGCCGTGCGGTTGAAGCGGCGACCGCGATACCCGTGACGCATGGTTCTGGCTTCCTTCTCATCTCGGCCGCCGTGCCACGGTACGGCCGGGTGCCTCATCGAGGCTGTTGTTATCCGCGTAACCCCGCGGCGGGATCTCTTTGGGACTTCGCGTCATGCCTGCGAAGTTCCGTAGTTGCACCGGCCCAACGGTCGGCGCCTTACAGCGCCGCCCGTCCGGCCCGACGCCGCTTCGCCTCAGTAGTGCTCTTCGAAGCGCTTTGCGAGATCTTCGATGTTCTCCGGCGGCCAGCCGGGGATGTCCATGCCGAGGTGCAGGCCCATGCCGGCAAGCACTTCCTTGATCTCGTTGAGCGACTTGCGGCCGAAGTTCGGGGTCCGCAGCATCTCGCCCTCGGACTTCTGGATCAGGTCGCCGATGTAGACGATGTTGTCGTTCTTCAGGCAGTTCGCCGAACGGACCGACAGCTCCAGCTCGTCGACCTTCTTGAGCAGCGCCGGGTTGAAGGGCAGCTGCGGCGCGAGCGGCGCGGCCTCTTCCTTTCGCGGATCCTCGAAGTTCACGAAGACCTGTAGCTGGTCCTGGATGATCCGCGCGGCGTAGGCGAGCGCATCCTCCGGGCCCACGGCGCCGTTGGTCTCGATCGTCATCGTCAGCTTGTCCTTGTCGAGATCCTGGCCCTCACGGGTGGTCTCGACGCGGTAGCTGACCTTGGTCACCGGGGAGAACAGCGCGTCCACCGGGATCAGGCCGATCGGCGCGTCCTCGGGGCGGTTGCGCTCAGCCGGGACGTAACCCTTGCCGGTGGCGACCGTGAACTCCATGCGGATCTCGGCGCCGTCGTCCAGCGTGCAGATCACCATCTCCGGGTTCAGGATCTGGATGTCGCCGACCGTGCCGATGTCGCCGGCCGTGACGGTACCCGGGCCGGTCTTGCGCAGGGTCATGCGCTTGGGCGCATCGGTCTGCGAACGGATCGCGATGGTCTTGATGTTCAGGACGATGTCGGTGACGTCCTCGCGGACGCCCGGGATCGAGGAGAACTCGTGCAGCACGCCGTCGATCTGCACCGAGGTCACGGCCGCGCCCTGGAGCGAGGACAAGAGCACCCGGCGCAGGGCGTTGCCCAGGGTGGTGCCGAAGCCGCGCTCGAGCGGCTCGGCCACGACGGTGGCGACCCGCTTCGGGTCGTCGCCGGTCGAGACCTGCAGCTTGTTCGGCTTGATCAGTTCCTGCCAGTTCTTCTGAATGACCACGATCCTACCTCTCGTCCATGCTCGGGATCCGCGACATCCGTTCCCGCGCTTCGGCCGCCCGGCGCCGCCCCCTGGCGCCCCGAACGGTCCCTGAATTCAAAGTCCGTTACTCGCCACCGACCCAGAGGGCCGGCACGAAGCTGTACCCGGCCCCGTCCCGATCCACGTAGCCCAGTGCCGGAAATTCCAGGTGCGCACCCGCGATGAAGGTCCGCTCGCGCGCCACCTCGTCCATGATGGCCTTGCGCGTCGCACGCGCCTGGTCACCATCGACGTCGAATCCGACTCCCGCCTCCGGGTTCTTGAACTGGATCGCGGGCAGGTGCACCACGTCCGTCCACATCAGCAGCGACTGTCCACCGGAGACGATGCGGAAACCGCAATGCCCTGGAGTATGGCCCGGCAGGTGGACCGCCGTGATCCCCGGCAGGACCTCGCCGCCGCGATGCTCGCGCATCTGCTTGGCGTAGGGCGCCACCGCCTTGCGGGCGCCCTCGAAGTACGGTTTGGCCTCGTCCGGCGCCCGCGAGAGCGCGTCGTCCGGCAGCCAGTGGGCCGCTTCGTCGGCGTGGACCACGATCTCGGCGTTCGGGAACCGGGCCGCCCCGTTCGTCACCAGACCGCCGACATGGTCGGGATGCAGGTGCGTGACCAGAACGGTCTCGATCGCCTCCGGCTTGACGCCGGTGAGCGCCAACGCTGCGCTGAACCGCCCCAGGGTCTCCACCGGGGCGAAGTCGCCGTAGCCCGTATCGATCAGCACCGGCTTGCGGCCTGCGCCGGTGATCAGGAAGGCGTTCAGCGTGATCTTGGGCTGCTCGGTGCGGAACCCCGCGACCTGGAGCTTGCCGGCCTCGTCCTTCGGGATCCCCGTGACGAGATCGAGGCTGGCCTGAAACCAGCCGTCGTTGAGCGCGGTGACCGTGAGGTCGCCGAGGTTCCAACGCAGCACGCCCGGAAGCGGCTTCGATCCCGTCATGAGCTTCTCCGTCAAACCGTTCGGTTCAGACCCGACGACGCTTGCGCGGACGGCAGCCGTTGTGCGGGATCGAGGTCACGTCGCGGATCGAGGTGACCGTGAAGCCAGCGGCCTGGAGGGCGCGCAGGGCCGACTCACGACCCGAACCCGGGCCGGACACCTCGACCTCGAGGGTGCGCATGCCGTGCTCGGAGGCCTTGCGGGCGGCGTCCTCGGCGGCCACCTGGGCGGCGTACGGGGTCGACTTGCGCGAGCCCTTGAAGCCCATCGCGCCGGCGGACGACCACGAGATCGTGTTGCCCTGCGCGTCCGTGATGGTGATCATCGTGTTGTTGAACGAAGCGTTCACGTGGGCGACGCCCGACACGATGTTCTTGCGTTCGCGCCGGCGGACGCGTTGCGGTTCCTTGGCCATTCGGGTCTCACTTTTCCTTCAAGCGCGCCCGTAATTCCAGGCGCTCGGGATTCTTTCTGGGACTTGGCCGGCGCGCCCGTGCGGGGCGGTCCGGCCCGATGCGGGATCCCTCGCAGGACACCAACGCGACGGAAGTAAGGCCGAGCGGAGCACGGCCTTCCAACTTCAAAAAATTACTTCTTCTTGCCGGCGATCGGCTTCGCCTTGCCCTTGCGGGTGCGGGCGTTGGTGTGGGTGCGCTGGCCGCGGACCGGCAGCTGCTTGCGGTGACGCAGGCCGCGATAGGCGCCGAGATCCATCAGGCGCTTGATGTTCATCGAGACTTCGCGGCGCAGATCGCCCTCGACGATGTAGTCGCGGTCGATCGTCTCGCGGATCTGCAGCACCTCGGCGTCGGTGAGCTGGTTCACGCGACGCTCGGCGGGGATGTTCACCTTCTGGGTGATTTCCTCGGCCTTCTTGGAGCCGATGCCGTGGATGTACTGGAGCGCGATGACGACGCGCTTGTTGGTCGGGATGTTGACGCCTGCAATACGGGCCATGAGCACGCTCCATTTGAGGCCCGATGATACGGGCGGTAACCGCGCGCGTCCGGTGGAGGCCGGCCCCTGCGCGCGCCAAACGACAACGTGGCCCTGGGGCGGCCCTGGACAGGGCACCTCGGACCAGCGATCGATTGGACGAAGGACGGCCTGCTAGCGTGCGCAGGACCAGATGTCAACGACCGGTGAACGATCGGCCGCGCCGCCATGCGTCACGCGCGGACCATACCGGGATCATTCAGGGAGCACAGATGTCGGTTCTGACCAGCGACGGCGCCACCCTGCGGGCCTTCGCCGATTCCGTCCTGAGGGCGGCCGAGGAGAATGCCGAGGAGGTCGTCCCGGTGATCCTGGCGGTGGTTGGCGGCATCCTCACTGAGGCCGAGCCCGGCTCGATCGCGCTCCAGGCTGAGCATGACGGCCCGGGCCTGCTCTGGGCCGTCTTCGCGGGCCGCCGGATGGTGTTCCGCTACAACGTCCTGACCGCGATGGTCGAACTGCGGGACGGCCGCACCGACGGCAACCCCACCCGCCTGTTCGGCCGTCGGGCGCTGCCGATGGACGTGGTCAATTTCTTCGGGGCGCTGCGGGCGGAGCGCCGGGTGGATCGTTGACGCCGCCGCCTCAACGGAAGCGCTGGCTTCGATACCGGCAATAGCCGCCCATCGTCTGGTAACCGGCCGGGCAGCGGCGGACGCACGCCCCCGCCGCGTACTTGAGAGGCGGCCGGCACGCGTGCCGGAACTGCTTCTCTCCGTACACGAAGGACTTCGCCGGGCTCTGTGCCGCCACCGGCAGGGGCGCGAGCGCAAGGGCGAGAAGCAGGAGGTTTGCGGGGATACGGAGAGCGGTCATCGGAACTCCCGATCGTGTTCCGCCCTCAACCTCCGAATGGGCCCATGGTTCAACGGACGCTCCGATCGTCCGTAATCCGTCTTTCGAGACGGCGTTCCACGCGGGGTGCGATCAGATCTTGGACACGTCGTCGGAGTACCGCGCGCAGGCCGGATCGATGACGGGAACGCGTCCGGCGGCGACTCCACCGGGCCGTCGCGTCGCACCGCGGGGCCGGTCGGCCTGTCGACGCTGTCCCGCCAGTATCGCCTGCTCGTGTCTCGAAGCCTCTAGGATCGTGGCGCAACACGTGGCTGAGAGACCTGTCGTCCGGTAGTCGCCGGCAGGTTGAAGCTGCCCCGTGCCGGCCTTCGCGATCAGGAGGCAACGTGCTCGGCGTGCGGTTCCGGCACCGCCATGATCTGCGTGGTCACCGTGTCGAGTAGCTGCATGCTCCCTCCTCGTGGATCGCAAGAACCAGAATTAATTTTGGATCTAAATTTCATTTTTTTTACACATATAGGAATCAACTGTTATAGTATTTTGATATGCTGCTGCGATAAATAGTCATATATAGATATCTGCATCAAAAATTGTGTATTTTATGACGGCGTAGTGCTTAGAATTTTCTGCTTGACCTTAAGAACGGTCGGCGTTTCACATAGGATATCTTGAGCTACAAGCGGATCGATCCGCATGATTCCATGTGTGCATCGCGCTACATTTCCTGCGATCCAACGATCTATGCGTCGGGCGGCTTTCCTGGTGATCCGGATATGCTACATCGACTGCACGCAACGCCGACCCCAGAGATCGTTCCGGTCGCGACCCTCTACGATCCGGCCAGCTACAGCCGCACTCTCGATCCGGACGCGATCTTCGCCGATCCCGCACTCCGGCCGAAGCTGGATAGGGCTTTCGCCTTCGGTGGCGGCGTCCAGGCGGTCGCGCCGGCCTGTGTCTTGGTTCGGATCGACCATGCGAGCATCCGCGACCGGAGCATCACGGTCACCCGCGACGGCGAAACGCTGCTTCTGTTCGAGACCTTCCGGCCCTTCGATCTCGTCACGCCCCCGCAACAGGGAGCCAACGGGCCGACCAAGACCCTTCCGAGGACCTGCGCTTATCTCCTGATGACATCCTCCGGGACCTTCAACTGGGGACATTGGCTGGCGGAAGACCTGCCGCGCCTTCTGGCAGTGGACTGCCTGTCCCGCCTCCGCAGACCCATCTGCCTGTTGCTGCACGGTTTCGTCCCGGCGACCGACCGGATGCGGATCGAGCTACTCCGGAGCTTCCTCGGACGGCGGGACGTCACAATTCGTCTGCTGCGACCGGATACGACTTACCGGGCCGAGGACCTCTACTTTGCCTCGCCGGTGGCTGGCCTGCCTGGCCCGAAGCATCCCCAGGCTCTCGCAGACCTATCCGTTCGGGCCATCACGATGATGCGTCGCCTGGACCGGCGATGGTGGCGATCGCCCCCGCGCCGTCCGACCCATCTGTTCGTGATCCGCCGACGCGATCACGGCCGGGTCCCGATCGGATGGGCGGACCTTTGCAGGACTCTACATGCCCGCGGCTACCAACCGATTGATCCTGAGGGGATCTCAGCGCGGGAACAGGTCGCGACCTTCTCGTGTGCAGAGCGCGTCGTTGGCTGCATGGGCGCCGCGATGGTGAATACGCTGTTCTGCGCGCCAGGGACGCGCATTCTATACCTCGCCCCGGAAACGTTCACCGATCCGTATTATCTCGACCTCGCAGCGGCGCGCGGTCATCGCTACGGCGTCTGCTACGGCAAGGCCCTCGATCCGAGTCGGCCAGCGCAATCGGATTACGTCCTTGATCCCGACCACCTCGCCCGCGCTCTGGCATGGCTCGATGGGGATCGTGAGGTATGCCGGCAAGCTGCTTGAAACGACCTAACTGTGGGCTGGATATGCCCCAGCGCCTCGCTTCGAATCGGCGCCGATTGCCTTCCAAAATTCTCCGAAGCTCGTTGGAACACGGAGCTGCACACGCTCCGTACCGTCGAAGAATCGTGATCTTCCTCCAAGGATGACGGCGCTGACACCATCGTCGATCATTACCGTTGCGCCAACCTAAGGTCTACGCGATGGAAGGTGGATCGAACCACTCTCAGCCTGCTGCTTGAGCGTCGGCTTCGCGCGCTTCGACTTCATCAAAATGCCGGCCGCCGAATGATGCGGCGTGCCGGCTGTATTGGTTAGGACGCGACGCGTTCCGCGTGCGGTTCGAGCACCGCCATGATCTCCGTGGTCACGGTATCGATCGGCTGCATGCCGTCTACGGTGTGGAGCAGGCCGGTCTTGGCGTAGTAATCCGACAGCGGCGCGGTCAGGGCCCGGTAGGCCTCCAGGCGTTGCTTGAACACCTCGGGGGTGTCGTCCTTGCGCACCGCCTGGCCACGCGCCAGCGTTTCCGCCGCGCGCTTCTGGATCCGCCCGACCAGTGCGTCCTCGTCGACCTTGAGCTCGACCACCGCGGACAGGTTCATGTCCTTGCCGGACAGCATGGTCGCCAGCGCCTCGGCCTGGGCTACGGTGCGGGGGAAGCCGTCCAGGATGAAGCCGCGCTTTGCGTCCGGCTCCTCGATCCGGTCGGCGACGATGCCCACCACGATCCGGTCGGAGACCAGCCCGCCGGATTCCATCACGGCCTTGGCCTCCAGGCCGACCGGCGTGCCGGCGGCGACCGCGGCACGCAGCATGTCGCCGGTGGAGAGCTGCGGGATGCCGAAGCGCTCGACGATCCGCTCGGATTGCGTGCCCTTCCCCGCGCCGGGGGGGCCGAGCAGAATGATGCGCATGGCGTTGTCCTCGTCCGGCCCGACTCTCTACGGGCACAAGCGGCGGTTGGCGAAGCCTCCCCGGCATCGCCCGTCTCGTGTTTTTCTAGCCGGTCCTGTGCCCTTAGGCATCCGGACCTTGGGGTCAGAGGCGGGCGCGCCGGCGGCGGCGTCCCGCTTCTGTAGCAGGCTCAGCGGCGGCGTTGCGTGGTCGAGGCGCCACGCAGCTTGGCCTTCTTCACTAGGCCCTCGTACTGATGCGCCATCAGGTGGCCGTGGATCTGGGCGACCGTGTCCATGGTCACCGAGACCACGATCAGCAGCGAGGTGCCGCCGAAGCCCAGGCTCGCCGAGGCGTAGGACGACAGGATCTCGGGGCAGAGGCAGACGAGGGTCAGGTACAGGGCGCCGATCACCGTGATGCGGGTCAGCACCTTGTCGATGAAGGCGGCGGTGCGCTCGCCCGGACGGATGCCCGGTATGAAGCCGCCATGCTTCTTCAGGTTGTCGGCCGTCTCCTGCGGATTGAAGACCACCGCGGTGTAGAAGAACGTGAAGAAGATGATCAGCGCGGCGTAGAGCGCCATGAACAGCGGCGTGCCGTGGCCCAGATAGGCCGTCACGGTGCCCAGCCAGCCCGTGCTGCCGCCGTTGGCCGAGAAACTCGCCGCGGTGGCCGGCAGGAGCAGGAGCGAGGACGCGAAGATCGGCGGGATCACCCCCGAGGTGTTGAGCTTCAGCGGCAGGAACGAGGTCTGCCCCTCGTACATGCGGTTGCCGACCTGGCGCTTCGGGTAGTTGATCAGCAGGCGGCGCTGGGCGCGCTCCATGAACACGATGAAGTAGACCAGCACCACGGCCGCCACGGCGACGCCCAGGATGATGATCGGTGACAGCGCGCCGGTGCGGCCGAGCTCGAGGGCGCCCGCGATCGCCACCGGAAGGTGGGCGACGATGCCGGCGAAGATGATCAGCGACGAACCATTGCCGATGCCGCGCGATGTGATCTGCTCGCCGACCCACATCAGGAACAGGGTGCCGCCGGTCAGCGTGATCACCGTCGAAGCCAGGAAGAACGGGCCGGGATCGATCGCAGCGGACGAACTCTGAAGTCCGATCGCGATGCCCCAGGACTGGACCAGCGCCAGCACCACCGTGAGGTAGCGGGTGTACTGGTTGATGACCTTGCGGCCGGACTCGCCCTCCTTCTTCAGGGCCTCCAGGCTCGGGATCACCGAGGTGAGCAACTGAACGATGATCGACGCCGAGATGTACGGCATGATGTTGAGGGCGAAGATCGCCATGCGCTCGACGGCACCGCCGGAGAACATGTTGAACAGCCCGAGCACGCCGCCGGCCTGCTGCTGGAAGTTCCGGGCGAACTGCTCCGGATCGATGCCGGGAATCGGGATGTAGGTGCCCAGCCGGAACACCACGAGGGCGCCCAGCGTGAACCAGATGCGCTTCTTCAGCTCATCGGCCTTGGCGATGGCACCGAAATTGAGGTTGGCGGCAAGCTGCTCGGCGGCTGAGGCCATAAGCGTCGCGTCCTGGGAGTGTCGCCGGGCGAACGGCGCCCGGATGAATTGAAAACGGCGGCCCGCGTGGTCGCAGGGCCGCCGCTCGAAGGATCGGCTTAAAGGGTGCGCGGGGACCGTGCAACGGGGCCCCGCGTCACGCCCATGCCGGCCGTCAGGCCGTCGCCTCGGCCTTTGCGCCGCCGCGATGCGAAACGCCGGTCGCGAACGCGACGCTCACCGAGCCGCCGGCCTTCTCGACCGCCTCGATGGCGGACTTGGAAGCGCGGGTGACCTCGAAGCTGAGCTTCGCGGTCAGCTCGCCGACGCCGAGCAGCTTCACGCCGTCGCGGGCCCGGGCGATGATGCCGGCGGTGACGAGGCTATCGACCGTGACGGTCGCGGCCTTGTCGAGCTTGCCGGCGTCCACCGCCTCCTGGATCCGGCCGAGGTTCACCTCGTTCAGATCCTGGGCGTAGAGGTTGTTGAAGCCGCGCTTCGGCAGGCGCCGATGCAGCGGCATCTGACCGCCCTCGAAGCCCTTGATGGACACGCCGGTCCGGGCCTTCTGACCCTTCACGCCGCGGCCGGCCGTCTTGCCCTTGCCGGAGCCGATGCCCCGACCGACGCGCATCCGATTCTTGGTTGCGCCGGGATTGTCGCTGATCTCGTTGAGCTTCATCGGTGCCTCCTCACGCCACGTCGCCGTGGACGCGCACGAGGTGCGCAACCTTGCGGATCATGCCGCGCACGGAGGGGGTATCCTCCAGCTCGGACACGCGGTGGAGCTTGTTGAGCTTCAGGCCGATCAGCGTCTGGCGCTGGCTGGCCTCTTGGCGGATCGGCGAGCCGATCTGCTCGATACGGACGGTCTTCTGTGCCATCGGACCCTCCCCTTACGCGACCGCAGCTTCGGACTGATCGGCCGGATCGGCGTCGCGGCGACGGGCCTGGAGGCTCGAAACCTTGATGCCGCGGCGGGCCGCCACGGAGCGCGGGCTGTCCTCGTTCTTGAGCGCCTCGAAGGTGGCGCGCACGAGGTTGTAGGGGTTCGAGGAGCCGAGCGACTTCGCGACGACGTCCTGCATGCCGAGCGTCTCGAACACGGCGCGCATCGGGCCGCCGGCGATGATGCCGGTACCCTGCGGAGCCGCGCGAAGGATCACCTTGCCGGCGCCGTGGCGGCCGTTGACGTCGTGGTGCAGGGTCCGACCCTCACGCAGCGACACCCGGATCAGGCCGCGCTTGGCCGCCTCGGTCGCCTTGCGGATCGCCTCTGGCACCTCACGGGCCTTGCCGTGGCCGAAGCCGACGCGGCCCTTCTGGTCGCCGACGACGACGAGGGCTGCGAAGCCGAAGCGACGGCCACCCTTCACCACCTTGGCGACGCGGTTGATGTGGACGAGCTTGTCCACGAATTCGCTGTCGCGCTCCTCGCGCTCGTCGCGGCGGCCGCGGCCCCCACCTTCCCGTTCACGTGCCATGTTGTCTAACCTATCTCACTAGCGCGGATCCTCGGACCCGCTCGCTCGATTCCCCTCGCCGGAAACGGGAGGGAATGGCCGCGCGGGTATCACGCCGCGCGGAGAGAGTTCCTCAGAACTCCAGGCCGCCCTCGCGGGCGGCTTCGGCGACGGCCGCGACGCGGCCGTGGTAGATGTAGCCGGAGCGGTCGAAGATCACCTTCGTGACGCCCGCGGCCTTGGCGCGCTCGGCGACGAGCTTGCCCACCGCCTTGGCGGCGGCGACATCGGCGCCGGTCTTGAGTTCACCCTTGAGTGCCTTGTCGATCGACGAGGCGGCGGCCAGCGTCTTGCCGGCGACGTCGTCGATGACCTGCACGTAGATCTGCTTCGACGAGCGGAACACCGAGAGCCGCGGACGGCCGTTGGCGGCCGCCCGCAGCGCGCGACGGACGCGCGCCTTGCGGCGATCGAGGGCTTCGAGCTTGCGAGACATGATGCCCTCCTTACTTCTTCTTGCCTTCCTTGCGGAAGATGAACTCGCCCGCGTACTTCACGCCCTTGCCCTTGTAGGGCTCGGGTCCGCGGTAATCGCGGATCTCAGCGGCGACCTGACCGACCTGCTGGCGGTTGATCCCGGTGATCGTGATCTCGGTGGGCTTCGGGGTAACGATCGTGATCCCGGCGGGGATCGCGTATTCGATGTCGTGGCTGTAGCCGAGCGACAGCTTGAGGGCCTTGCCGGCCATCGCCGCACGATAGCCGACGCCCGTGATCTCGAGCTTCTTCTCGAAGCCCTTCGACACGCCCTCGGCGATGTTGGCGATCTGGGCCCGCGACGTGCCCCAGAGGGAGCGCGCGGGCTTGGACTGGTTGATCGGCTCGACCGAGATTGCTCCGTCCTTCATCTCCACGCTGACCAGCGTGGGGACGTCGAACTGCAGCTCGCCCTTGGAGCCCTTCATCTTCACCGTCTGACCGGTGACGGTGGCGGTGACGCCGGCCGGAACGGGAACGGGCTTCTTACCTACGCGAGACATGGGATAACCTCCTCCGTCCCGATCAGAATACGGTGCAGAGCACTTCGCCGCCGACGTTGCGCTCGCGCGCCTCGTGGTCGGCCATGACGCCCTGCGGTGTGGAGACGATGGTGACGCCGAGGCCGTCGGCCACGTGCGGCAGATCACCGACAGACGAGTAGACCCGACGGCCGGGCTTCGACACGCGCTTGATCTCGCGGATCACCGGGCGGCCGTCGTAGTACTTGAGCTCGATGGCGAACTCGGTGCGGCCGTTGCCGAGGTCGGTCGCCGCGTAGTCGCGGATATAGCCCTCGGACTTCAGCACGTTCAGGACGTTGGCGCGCAGGCGCGAGCCGGGCGTCTGGACGACGTTGCGACGGCGCAGCTGGCCGTTGCGGATACGGGTGAGCATGTCACCCACGGGATCGTTGACCATGGGGACCTCCTTACCAGCTCGACTTGACCAGGCCGGGGATCAGGCCCCGGTTGCCAAGCTCCCGCAGCGCGATGCGCGAGATGCCCATCTTACGGTAGAACGCGCGCGGACGTCCGGTCATGCCGCAGCGGTTGCGGATGCGGGTGGCCGACGAGTTGCGCGGCAGTTCCGCGAGCTTGAGGCGCGCCTCGAAGCGCTCCTCCATCTCGAGGCCGTCGTTGTTGGCGATGTCCAGCAGCGCCTTCCGCTTGGCCGCGAAACGCTTCACCAGCGTCTTGCGGGCCTCATTCTTCTCGACTGAGCTTTTCTTCGACATGTGGTCTATCTCCGGTGTCCGCGTATGAGGCGCGAGGGCCTCACTGCCGGAACGGGAACTGGAAGGCGGCGAGCAGTGCCTTGGCCTCGGCATCGGTCTGGGCGGTGGTCGCCACGACGATGTCCATGCCCCACATCTGCTCGGCCTTGTCGTAGGAGATCTCCGGGAACACGAGGTGCTCCTTGAGACCCAGGGCGTAGTTGCCGCGGCCGTCGAACGAGCGCGGGTTCAGGCCGCGGAAATCGCGGACGCGCGGGAGCGCGATCGTGATCAGGCGATCCATGAACTCGTACATGCGCTGCTTGCGCAGCGTCACCTTGCAGCCGATCGGCATGCCCTCGCGGACCTTGAAGGTCGCGATGGCCTTGCGGGCCCGGGTGATCACCGGCTTCTGGCCGGCGATGAGCGCGAGGTCGCCGGCCGCCACGGTCGCCTTCTTGGAGTCCGCGGTGGACTCGCCGACGCCCATGTTGATGACGATCTTCTCGATCTGCGGGACCTGCATCGGGTTCTTGTACCCGAACTCCTCGATCAGCTTCTGGCGCACCACTTCGTCGTAGTGCTTGCGCAGGCGCGGGGTGTAGGCGTTCTTGTCGGCCTCAGCCATCGATCTGATCCCCCGTGCTCTTGGCGAATCGGACCTTGCGCCCGTCTTCGAGGATGCGGAAACCCACGCGGGTCGGCTTGCCGTTGGCATCGGCGACCGCGATGTTCGAGAGTTGGATGGCGGCCTCCTTGGAGATGATGCCGCCTTCCTGGTTCTGGGTCTGCTTCTGGTGCTTCTTGACCAGGTTGATGCCGCGCACGAAAGCCCGGCCTTCTTTCGGCAGAACCTGAATGACCTCGCCCGAGCGACCGGAATCGCGACCGGTGAGTACGACGACCTTGTCGCCCTTCTTGATCTTGGCTGCCATCACAGCACCTCCGGCGCCAGCGAGATGATCTTCATGTGGTTGCGCGCGCGCAGTTCGCGCGGCACCGGTCCGAAGATGCGGGTGCCGATCGGCTCTTTCTGATTGTTGATCAGGACCGCAGCGTTCTTGTCGAAGCGGATCACCGACCCGTCGACGCGCTTCACGGCCTTGGCCGTGCGAACGACGACCGCCTTCATGACGTCGCCCTTCTTGACGCGACCGCGCGGGATCGCCTCCTTCACCGACACGACGATGACATCGCCAACGCCGGCATACTTCCGCTTCGACCCGCCGAGAACCTTGATGCACATCACACGGCGTGCACCCGAGTTGTCGGCGACGTCCAGATTCGTCTGCATCTGGATCACGTGCGTGACTCCTTGTTTCAGGCGGGTTTCCGCACACGGGCGGTATTGCCCGGCGGACGACGCCTGATGGGGATCTGATGTCCCCGGCTCATGGTATAGACCGCGCTTGCGGCGTCCGAGACGCCCGCGCGGTCACCGCGTTCACAGGGTGCGAGCACCCATCGAAATGTCGCGAAGGCCGGGCGGATACTACGGGCGGCCCCGGAAGGCAAGCCGATCGCGACACATTCGCCCGTGGGATCGGGCCGGGTCGGGGCGATTCGGCGTTGAGCGCAGCGCGGCTTCCGGGCGCGGGCGACCACGGGCTTACCGATGTGCATCGGGCGGGGCGAAGGCGGTTTCCGCCAGGACATGCCCGCGGAGGCCGGGCGGCGAGACGGGTCGGCCGACCGATCAAAGCAACACGACAGCCATGTCCGCCGCGCAGTCGTGCGCGGCGGCCGGGTCTTTTCGATCGTTCAGGATCTCAGAACGGCTGGCCGGCCGATTCGAACAAAAAGTCGTCGAGACTCGGGATCGTCACGGCGCTGCCGAAAGCCGGCTTCGACAGGCGCCACGGGCGCTCGGAGCGCGCGCGAATCGCCTCCGAGGGGCGCAGGCGCCGCATGCCGCCTTCCTCGGTCACCTCCTCGATCGTCAGGAAGCCGTAGACCTGCAGGCGGGACGCTGTGAGCTTGATCTCACGATCCTCGGCGGCGACGATCATGCTGCCGGTGGCGTAGACCGCGTCCATGAGGGAGCGCTGCTCGCTGCGGCGGCGGTTGCGGGCATCCCGCTCGCCTGCCGCGGAGGCGGGGGCGATCCGCCGGAAGGGGACGACGTTGCTGACCGCGACGCAACCCATACGCAACATCCTCGACGCACACAGAGGCCGGCCCACGGGCCGTCCGACGATCGGGACATTTCGACGGTTCGCTTTAATCTTCCGTAGACCGTGATGGCGAGCCCCTGCCCCGATCCGGCACGGTGTTGGCTCTTCACCCCCTTAAAGGCGGTCGCGCTGCGCCCGCGACGACCCATCCGAGTCGCGTTGAGACGAGGATGGGAGGTTCCTGTCAGACCCTGCCCGCCCGCGGCCGGCGACGCTGCGGTGCCACCAGCGCGGCAAGCCGATCGAGCACCAGACAAAGGCATCCGTAGACGGCGCCGACAAACAAAAAAATCTCGGCCGGGTAGACCATGGCGCGGTTGTTCACCTGCGTCGCTACGAAGGAGAGTTCCGGCACGCCGATCACGTAGGCGAGCGAGGTGTCCTTGATCAGCGCGGTCCACTGGTTGACGAAGGACGGCGCCATGGCCGGCAGCGCCCGGGGCAGGATGATGACCCGCAACACCTGCCAGCGGCCGAAGCCCAGCGCCAGCCCGGCTTCCCACTGGCCGGGGCCGATGCTCTCGATCCCCGCCGCCACCGCGTAGGATAGGTAGGCGCCCCCCACCAGCGACAGCGCCGTGACCACCGTCCCGAGTTCGGGGACGGCGAATCCGAACAGGATCGGCAGCAGGAAGTAGCTCCAGAAGATCAGCATCACGATCGGGACGGCCCGGAACAGCCCGAGCCCCAGGTTCAGGGCGCGCCGTGTCCGGCCGCCGCTCATCGCCAACGCGATCCCGAGGGCGAGCCCCAGCGCCGCCGAGGCGAGGCCGGAGGCCGCCGATAGAATCAGCGTCAGCATCAGCCCGCCGACCGGGCCATCAGGCCAGGCGCCGGCGAGCAGGTAGCCGAGATTGTCGGTGATCACGGAAACATTCACCGGCGGGCGGCCCTCGCCGGGTCGCGGCGCGCCAGGGCGTGGCCGGCCGCCTCCAC
Organism: Methylobacterium sp. WL7; assembly: GCF_008040085.1. Taxonomy (NCBI): domain Bacteria; kingdom Pseudomonadati; phylum Pseudomonadota; class Alphaproteobacteria; order Hyphomicrobiales; family Methylobacteriaceae; genus Methylobacterium; species Methylobacterium sp. WL7. The sequence goes on from NZ_VRVG01000089.1 coordinate 22,157, forward strand.
AGCCGCCACCGCGCCGACATACAGGAGCGTCGCGATGCCGAAGGCCTGGAAGGCCAGGAAGGTCTCCGTCTCCACCTCCCGGGACGCGTAGGACAGCTCGGCCAGGCCGATGGTCATGGTCAGCGACGTGTTCTTGATCGTGTCGAGGTACTGGCCGACCACCGGCAGCCAGGCGATCCGCAGGGCCTGCGGCAACGCGATGTGGCGGAAGACCTGGAGATCTGTCAGGCCGAGGGCCAAGGCGGCCTCCCGCTGAGCGGGCCGCACGCCGTTGAGGCCGGCGCGGCATTCCTCGGCGATGTAGGCGGCGGCGTAGAGCGTCAGCCCGAGGAAGCCGGACAGGGTCTCGTAGGCCGGCCAGTGCAGCGCGGCCGGCCCCAGGGCGAGGCCGTGCGGGCTGTTCAGCCAGACGGTGAGCCAGGACGGCATCAGCGCGGCGGCGCCGAAGTACCAGAAGAACAGCTGCACCAGCAGCGGCGTGTTCCGGATGAGGCCGATGAAGGCGGTGGTTCCCGCCCCCGCGAGCCTGCCCCCCGCCTCTCGCAGGCAGCAGAGAGCGAGGCCGAGCCCCGTTCCGGCCAGGCACACGGACGCCGACAGGGCCAGGGTGACCCCGAAACCCTGCAGCAGCCAGATCAGGTAGCGCGGCGCCAGTAGATCGCCGAAGAGGCTCACCGCCGTCGGCTAGCTGTGGTCGCCGATCCGGAACAGGCGCGGCAGCGGCTGCGTCGTGTTCGGGCCGAACCAGCGGTCGTAGATTGCCGCCGCCTTGCCGCTGGCCTCCAACTCCCGGAGCGTCTCGTCCACCACCGCGCGCAGGCGAGTCTCACCTTTCGGGATGCCGGCGCCGATATAGTCGTTCGAGATCGAGAAGGCCGGAACCTCGTAGTTCTCTTTGTCCGGAACCTTGGCCAGCAGACCCACGAGCTTGGATCCGTCCTGCGTGATCGCCTGGACGTTGCCGTTGCGCAGGGCCGCGAAGGCGAAGGGCGTATCGTCGAACGCCACCACGGTCGCCTTCGGAAAGTCGCGGCGCAGGACGATCTCGTTGGTGGTGCCCTTGTCGGCACCGATGCGCAGGCCGTTCAGCTGCTCGGGCGCGGTGAGCGTGCCCTTCTTGGCCAGGAATTGCTGGCCGGAGGCGAAGTACGGGATGCTGAAATCGAGCTGCTTGGCGCGCTCCTCCGTGATGGTGAAGTTCGCCAGCACCAGATCGACCTTGCCGGAGGTCAGCAACGGGATGCGGTTGGCCGGATTGGTCGGGCGCAGATCCAGCTTCACGCCGATCTTGTCGGCGATCGCCTTTGCGTAATCGACGTCGAGGCCGGCGATCTGCTTGGTGTTCGGATCGACGAAGCCGAAGGGCGGGTTGCTGTCAAAGGCCGCGACCCGCAGCACGCCGGCCTTCTTGATGTCGTCGAGACGGTCGGCCTGCGCGGCGCCGACGGAGAGAAGTGTTGCCAGAGCGAAGGTGACAATTCTGCGCATAAATGTCTCCGTGGGAAAGGAAGCCGCAGATGTCCGCCCATTCACGAACGGACCGCATTGCAGATCGTAAGGACAGACTCCGCCAAGACGTAAATAAATGTGGTATATAATAATGACTATCCGCGTTAGATAGAGTTTATAACGTTAATTAATACACCAATATTGACCAATGCTACAGTATTATTGGATTTTTAGG
>NZ_VRVG01000008.1:0-93032 GCF_008040085.1 Methylobacterium sp. WL7
CCGCTCCGCCGCCCGCCGCCGGCCCGCCACCGCCGCCGGGGCCGCCGCCGCCACCGCCCGGGCCGCCACCACCGCCGGGGCCTCCCTGCGCAAACGCCGTCGCCGCGCCGGCGATGAGGATGGCGGCCGCCACCGTGTCCCTGAAGATCCGCGTCATGGCCTGTCGTCCCGTTGTGGTTGTGGCGCCTTCGGCACCCGTGCCGGGCCGCAACGGGGTGCCGCGCGAAACCGTTCCGTACACGGCGGCGGACGGGGCCGACGACAAATGACACAGTCAGCTGCTGTCCCAGCCAAAGTCCGATCACGGACTTGCGATCACGGTCGTCGCCTGTAACGTCGCCGCCATCGAAGAATAGGCCGGCTGTTACCGGCCGATGAACCACAAGACGGAGACGCCATGTCCGCCCTGAGGGACGATACGATCGGTATCGCACCGAGTGCCGCCGACGACGCGGCCGACCGCAAGCGACGGATCTGGGCGATCGTCGGCTCGTCCTCCGGTAATCTCGTCGAGTGGTACGACTTCTATTGCTACGCGTTCTTCGCGCTCTACTTCGCGCCGGCCTTCTTCCCCAAGGGCGATTCGACCAGCCAACTCCTCCAGACCGCAGGCATCTTCGCGGTCGGCTTCTTCATGCGCCCCGTTGGCGGCTGGCTGTTCGGGCGCATCGCCGACCGGGTCGGACGCCGGACCTCGATGGTCGTTTCGGTGCTGATGATGTGCTTCGGCTCGCTGCTGATCGGCATCCTGCCGACCTATGAGCATGTCGGCACGCTGGCCCCCGTCCTTCTGCTGCTCGCGCGCATGCTCCAGGGCCTGTCGGTGGGCGGCGAGTACGGCACCTCGGCGACCTACATGAGCGAGGTGGCGATCAAGGGGCAGCGCGGGTTCTTCGCCTCGTTCCAGTACGTCACGCTGATCGGCGGCCAGTTGCTCGCCTCGCTGGTCCTGGTGCTGCTCCAGACGGTGATGACCGCCCCGGAGCTGACCGCCTGGGGCTGGCGCATCCCGTTCTTCATCGGCGCCGGGTTGGCCGTGGTGGCGCTCTATCTCCGCCGCTCGCTCGCCGAGACCAAGGAAGCCGGCGACAAGGAGACAGCGGGCACCTTCGCCGAGCTGTTCAAGCACTGGCGGGCGTTTTGCGTCGTCCTGGCCTACACGGCCGGCGGTTCGTTGAGCTTCTACACGTTCACCACTTACATGCAGAAGTACCTGGTCAACACCGCCGGCATGCCCAAGACCTCGGCGTCGCAGGTCATGACCTGCGTGCTGTTCGTCTACATGGCGATCCAGCCGCTGTTCGGCGCGCTGTCCGACAAGATCGGCCGCAAGGCGAACATGCTGCTCTACAGCGGCCTCGGCACGCTGATGGTGGTGCCGCTGATGACGGCGCTCGGGACCAACAAGGACCCCTACCTCGCCTTCGCCCTGATCACCCTCGGCCTGTCGGTGGTGTCGTTCTACACCGGCATCAGCGGCATCGTGAAAGCCGAGCTGTTCCCCACCAACGTGCGCGCCCTGGGCGTCGGCCTCTCCTACGCGCTGGCCAACGCCCTATTCGGCGGCACCGCCGAGTTCGTCGCCCTGTGGTTCAAGGATGCCGGCATGGAGAGCACGTTCTTCTGGTACGTCACCGTGCTGATGGCGGTGGCGTTCGTCGGTTCGCTGATCATGCCGAACCCGAAGGTGCACGGCTATCTCGACGGTGCCGGCACCGTGGAAGAGGCGCTCGGCAAGAAGCGCCGCTTCGCCCACGCCTGAAACCGGCTGCCCGGATGAGGCGGCTGGCCCATACGTTTGACGGCCGGCCTCCCGCCGGTCGAGCGAGACGATGGCGGGAGGACACGATGCTCAAGATCGTCACTGCGGGCGCCCTGGCGCTGCTCTGTCTCGGGGCCGCGCACGGCGCCTGGTCCGAGGAAGCCGGGCCGTTCAAGCCGACCCGACCCGCCGGCTACTTCTTCGTCGGCGGCCGCTACGAGATCGCGAACAACCGGACCACCGCCCACGGGCAGATGTTCGTCGCGTATCGCGCGCCGGAGCGGGTCACGCAGCCCTATCCGGTGGTGATGGTTCACGGCACGGCGCAGACCGGGACCAACTTCCTCGGCACGCCCGATGGACGACCCGGCTGGGCCGACCGTTTCGCCGCCAAGGGTTTCGCGGTCTACGTGATCGATCAGGTCGGGCGCGGCCGGTCGGGCGGCGATGCGGAAACGTACGGCCCCTACGCGCGTCTGCCCGCCGAGGACCTGGAGACCGTGTTCACCGGCCAGGAACGCTCGGAACTCTACCCGCAGGCGAAGCTGCATACCCAATGGCCGGGTGGGCCGGGCCTGCGTGGCAACGCCGCCTTCGACCAGTTCTACCGCTCGCAGGTGCCCTACATCGCGAGTGCCCTGAAGAGCGAGGAGCTGGTCGATCCGGCGCTGATCGCGCTCCTGGAAAAGATCGGGCCGGCGATCGTGCTGACCCATTCGCAGGCCGGCGTGTTCGGCTGGGCGGTCTCGGATCAGCGCCCCGACCTCGTCAAGGCGCATGTGGCCGTCGAGCCGAACGGGCCGACCTTCTTCGATGTCCGGTTCAAGGGCGGCACCGACTGGTACGAGCGGGTCGGGGACGCCCGGGCCCGTCCCTACGGCATCACCCGCGTGCCGCTGCATTTCGAACCACCGGTGAGCAGCCCGACGGACCTGACCGTTGTCCAGGCCGAGCGCGCGGCCGGGCCGGACAAGATCCGCTGCTGGCTGCAGGCCGAGCCCGCCCGAGCCCTGCCGAACCTCGCCAAGGTGCCGGCCGTGATCGTGACCGCGGAGGCCTCGTTCCGGGCGACCATGGACGATTGCACGGCGGCCTTCCTCACCCAAGCTGGCGCCAAGCCGGACCGGCTGGCGCTGGCCGAGCACGGGATTCACGGCAACGGCCACATGATGATGCTGGAAACGAACAGCGATCAGGTGGCGGACGCGATCGTCGGGTGGATCGAGGGCCGGATCGGCGCCGGCAATCCCCGGCCTTAACCCCCTGCTTACCCTCTGCCGCGAGGGTACGGCCCGTCATACGACGAGGCTTTGCATGACCGACATGACCGACACCGTGGGCGTCGCGGGCGACCGTATCCGCTCGATCATCGAGCGCGTGGAACGGCTGGAGGAGGAAATCAAGGACCTGATGGAGGCGAAGAAGGAGGTCTTCGCCGAGGCCAAGGGCGAGGGCCTGGACGTCAAGATCCTCAAGGAGATCCTGAAGATCCGCAAGCAGGACAAGGACGAGCGCGACGAGCACGAGACGCTGCTCGACGTCTACCTGCGCGCCATGGATGCACCCGCCCCGGCCCCGATCAAGGCGGCCGCCTGACGAGACCGGAGGGGGCGGCGCTCAGGCGCCGTCCCGCGCTCGGACGATCGGCTCGGCCGCCAGATAGTCGCCGATATTGCGCCGGACACGGTCGAGCGGCACCTCGCCCGGGTCGGGGAGCGTGAAGCGTGCGCCGGTGATCGTCTCGTAGGCCCGGATGTAGACCGCAGCGGTTTCCAGCACGATCTCGGCCGGGATCTCGGGGATCGGGTCCTTATACGGGTCGCATCGGGCCACGACCCAGTTGCGCACGAAATCCTTGTCGAAGCTCTCTGGGGCGGTCCCGGCTTCGAAGCGCTCGGGGTAGCTCTGCGCGAACCAGTAGCGGCTGCTGTCCGGGGTGTGGATCTCGTCGGCGAGCACGATGCGCCCGTCCGGATCGGTTCCGAACTCGTATTTCGTGTCGGCCAGGATCAGCCCGCGCTCGGCCGCCAGTTCCTGGCCGCGGGCGAACAGCGCCAGGGCGGCCTCGGAGACGGTTCGCCATTGCTCCGGGGTGAGCAGGTTGCGCTCCAGGATCTCGGCTTCCGTCAGCGGCTCGTCGTGCCCCCCATCGAACGCCTTGGTGGTGGGGGTGATGATGGGCTTCTCCAGGCGCTCGTTCGGCCGCATGCCGTCCGGAAAGCGATGCCCGTACATCTCCCGCTCGCCGGCCCGGTAGCGCGTGAGCACCGAGGTCGAGGTGGTGCCCGCGAGATAGCCGCGCACCACCACCTCCACGGGCAGGATCTCCAGGCGGCGGCCGACCACGACGTTCGGGTCCGGGTAGGCCAGGACGTGGTTCGGACAGAGGTCGGCCGTCCGTTCGAACCAGTAGCGCGCGGTCTGGGTCAGCACCTGGCCCTTGAACGGGATCGCGGCGAGTGCCCGGTCGAAGGCGCTGATCCGATCCGAGGTGATCAGGATGCGCCGCCCATCCGGCAGGTCGTAATTGTCCCGGACCTTGCCGCGGTAATGGTTCGGCAATTCGGACAGCGTCGCCTCGCGCAGGACCTGGTGGGCATGCGGGGCGAGATCTGCCGTGTTCATCGGACCGTTCCGTCAGGCTGCACGGCGACCGCGCCGCATCGCGTGTGTGCGCGGAGAGGCGCGAGATTTCCAGCCCCCACGGCCCATTGCGCCGGGCCTGCCCGCCCGCCGGGTGACCGATCAGGCGGCCCGTACCGTGTCGAGGAAGTGCGCGACCTCGGCAGCGAGGTGCTATTGCTGGCTTGGCGATGCCGCGGAAGGAGACTCACTGGTCTGGCTGAGATGCTTCCCGCTTGCGCTACCGCTGTTCAGCATCCTGAATCCTTAGCCGTGCGATGTCTCGGGCTTCACCCTTACCGTCTACACCAACACGCACTGTATGCGGCCGCGCGGCTTGCGCGGGGCCTCGACCGACCGATGTATTTCGACGCCTTGGGGGGCGGTCCACCGGTGAACACCCGTCATCCGCCTATGGTCGAGGCCATAGGCTGCTGCTATGCCGTCCCCGGATCAGCCCTCGAACGCGAGCGCTGAGGGCTGCGAGACTGGATACGCTCGCCAGCCGGTGGGGGTATGATGACGGGAGCTCTCGACCAGATTAATCGCCATCCCTTCATCCGTCGCATCGAGAGCATCGCCCTCTTCACCTTGACGGATGACGAGCGGGCCGCACTGAACGCCCTGCCCATGCAGGTTGTGCAGTTCGAGGCCTATCAGGATATCGTGCGTGAGGGTGACCAGCCGGGGCGCTGCTTCGCCCTGCTCGAGGGTATCGCCTGCACCTACAAGTCCACGCAGGGCGGCAAGCGTCAGGTGATGGCCTATCATGTCGCGGGCGACATCCCCGACATGCAGAGCCTGCACCTGAAGGTCCTCGATATCAGCATCGCCACCGTCGGCCCGAGCAAGGTCGGCTTCGTCCAGCACGAGGCGGTTCGAGCTATGCTGCGCGCGTTCCCGCGGCTCGGCGATGCGCTGTGGCGGGCGACACTGATCGACGCTGCGCTCGTCCGCGAGTGGATGCTCAACACCGGGCGACGGGAGGCCTTCGCGCGCATGGCCCACCTGTTCTGCGAGTTGATCACACGTCTGGGCGTCGTGGGCCTCGCCCCCGATCTGACGTGCGACCTGCCGATGACGCAGCCGGAATTGGCGGACGCCCTCGGGATCACGCCGGTCCACGTGAATCGCACGATCCGCGACCTGAAGGCCGCCGGATTGATCACGCTGCGCAGCCGCCGCCTGACGGTTCACGATTGGGACGGGTTGCGGGCGGCGGCGGAGTTCGACCCGACCTACCTGCACATCACCGATCCGGACCCGGCCTGACGCGTCCGCGCGGCTCAGTTCATCTGCGCACGATGGGCACGCCGTTCCTTTTCGGCCAGCCTGCGGCCCAGATCGAGCAGGAGCGCGTCGGCCCGCGCCCGCAGGGCCGGATCCTCCAACTCGCAGATCGCGCGATGGGCCGCCATGGCGAAGTCCGCCGCGCGTTCCAATGGCGTCTCCGCCTCATGGTTATCATGCGCGCCGAGGGCCCCGGTGGCACGATCACCGCTCCGCACGTCGGTAATGTCGACGATGATCCCCCGGCCGCTGATAGGCCTTCCGCGATGATCGGCCAGGAACCGGCCACGGCCGAGCACCCACCGGGTGTCGCCGTCCGCCGAACGGACCCGGTATTCGATGACGTAGAGATCGCCGTCGCGGACGCGACGACGGAGGAGTCCCAGCACCCGGTCCCGATCTTCCGGGTGGATACCGGCCGCAAAGGCCGCTGCCGGCAGTCCCAATTCGGCCGCCTCGGGATCGACATTGAACAGGAGTGCCACGAACATGTCCGCGCGGACGCGGTTCGACGCACCATCCCAGGACCAGCTGCCGGTCACGTCGAGCGTGTCGAGCGCCGCCCGGAAAGGTGTCGCGCAAGTCTGGCATTCGAGCGGCTTGAATTTCGGCATCGCAGGATCTGGTTCCGAACCGGAATTTAACCTGGTTTAGTGGAACAGGCCGCAACTTCAATGAGCAAGAATCCGCATAAGCTCAACTTTTGCGTGTTTGTAACCGCTTGAACACACCGCGTGTTCCTCCGCGATAAAAGGGCCTTCCTTTCGTATCAGAGACGAAGGGTCACCGTCCGGCGGGTCGTCGACGGATGGCCCTGCGGCCCGCGATGCTCGGCCTCCGTCAACCGGTTCCGGTGCTCCGCCGCGCCAGCCGTTCGGCCTCGGCCCGCCAGGCATCGCGCTCGTCCTGGACCGCCTCGATCCGGGCATGCAGATGGCCCGCATCGATCGCCGTCTCCATCAGCATGTCCTGGGCGGCGGCGAGCTGCGCCCGCAGCTCGGCGTTCTCGGTGGCCAGCGCCAGGAGGAGAGCGGCCACGTCGTCGCCCATGCATGCCCCTCGCCGCACCCGTCAGAGCGAGCGGATCTACCTAAGCGCGGGGCCAGCCACAACCGTATCCGGCAAACCATCCAGTGATCGTACTGCCGCCGCGTCCGGTCAGCCCTCGATCACCCGCTCGTCGAGCTTCCGGTCCACGATCTGGACGGTGCGGTCGATCTCGGCATCGGGCATGCCCAGCTGGTGCGAGATCAGCTTCACCAGCAGGTCGACACGCTCGATGAACGGCGTGCCGTTCGCCACGGCTCGCGCCGCGGAGGACGGCTTGAGCAGGCTCTCGGCGGCCTTGGCGTATTTCTCGAACGGCACCTGGTCCTGCGGGTCCGCACCGAGCTTGCGCGCGATGGAATCGACGTGCTCGTAGATGGCGCGGGATTTGGCGAGGTCGCCGTGCACGGCGTCGCGGATCGATTGCGGCTCCTTCGGGGTGATGCACCGGTAATTGCCGGTGAGCAGCATCGACCATTTCGCCAGCGGGACGAACAGCGAGTCGAACACCTTGAGCTTCACCGGCACGTCGTGGCCGTCGAGGCGGACGGCGTCGATATCCGCCTCCAACTCGCGCAGCAGCCGGTTGTGGGTCTCGTCGGCGAAGGTCGCGGCCTTGAAGTTGGTGGGAAGGCCGACATGGAGCACGTTCGCACCCTCGTCCGGCGGACGGAACGCCTGCGGGTCGGGCGAGCAGAGGGACACGAGGCCCGGCTCGAAGCGATCCCAGACGCCGGCATTGGTGAAGGCGTTGTCGAGGTCCATCGCCGCCAGGGCCGGGATCCGCTTGAGATACGGCAGCGGCGGCATGTTCATGATCGACAGGCACGGCAGCCGGGCCGCGGCGATCTTGATCATCAGCACCCGGATCGTGTGGTTGTTGTACTGCGGCTCCTGCATGGCGAGACCGACGAGGTCGTAGCGCGACGGATCGATGTCCTCCGGCGGCGCGGCATCCAGGGTGCCCGGCAGGTCGCGCGAGTGGATCGCGCGGTGGTTCGGTTCGTCGCGCAGCTTGATGCGGACCTCCGTCCCCTCCTGGTTGATCAGGTCGGCGGTCTTGCGGCGGCACACCAGGGTCACGTTGTGACCGGCCATCAGGAGCTTGGTGCCCAGCAGGGAGCCGTATGAGGCGCCCAGGATCAGGATGTTGCGCGGCATGCTTCCACTCCCACCATTCGGCTTCGTCTTATCGCGCGACCGGCCCGCTGGCGTACGGGCTGAGGCGGTCTACGGGTCGGCTCGAGCCATGTTGAAAGCAGCGTAGCGAAGCTTGCCGGGAGATGCCACCGCACTGGTATACCAAATAATTTTCGGTGCGATGCACGAAACATTTTCGGTGGGTGACCGCCCGCGCGGCTTCCATGCGGGATCGAATCGCAACCCACCATGATCGCCGAGAGCGCGAAGGCGGACGATCCGGCGTTGTCGATGGTCCCGAGCGCTTACTCGGGCGGCTAATGCATGCCGACACGCGTCACGACGATCCAGGAGCCGTGAAGCTTCACCGGAGACGTTGAGCCTAGCGCCAAACGCGTCCGGCGGCCCGACGTCTTGCGAGGTTGGCGAAGGACTTGGAGCGAGAGAGTGATTACTTCGGCACCATCCCACGCCTAGCGGGATGATGGTGCCCAGGGGCGGGATCGAACCACCGACACTGCGATTTTCAGTCGCATGCTCTACCAACTGAGCTACCTGGGCGTCGTCCGGGCCGCTGTGCGTCTCGGACGCCGCGGGGTATAGTGAGGAGTTCGAGGCCTGTCCAGCCTTGCCGTGACATCGGTGTGACCTGGGCGCCGGAAAATTTCAGCCCTCGTCATCGGGCTCCGGCGGCGGAGCATCGGGATCGAGTTCCACCGGGATCGTGTAGCGCTCGTTGAGCCAGCGGCCGAGATCGACATCGGCGCAGCGCTGCGAGCAGAACGGCCGGAACGGCTCGGTGGAGGAGCGCCGGCAGATCGGGCAGCGCTCCGGGTTCGTCGGCCACGCGCTCATGCGAGGCTCCCCCAGGCTGCGCGGACCGGATACCCCTCGCCATCGAGCAAGCTCATCGTCTCGTAGAGCGGCAGGCCGACCACGGCGCTGTAAGAGCCGACGAGCTTCACCACGAAGGCACCGGCCAGGCCCTGGATCGCGTAGCCGCCCGCCTTGCCGCGCCACTCGCCGGAGGCGAGATAGCCCTGGATGTCGCGGCCAGAGAGGCGCTTGAAGCGCACGCGGGTCTCGACGATCCGCTCCCGGCGGCCGTTCGGCGACAGCAGGCAGATCGCCGTGAAGACCCGGTGCGGACGCCCGGACAGAAGGCGCAGGCAATCGGCGGCCTCGTCCGGCCCCTCGGCCTTCGGCAGGACGCGTCGCCCGACCGCCACGACCGTGTCGGCCGCGAGCAGCCAGGTCGGGATCTTATGGTCCTGATGGTGCAGGGCGGCTTCCGCGGCGGCGAGCTTGGTGCGTGCGAGGCGTCGGGCCAGTTCGCGCGGCGGCTCGGCCTTGCGCGGCGTCTCGTCGATGTCCGCGGGTAAGAGCGAATCCGGCTCGATGCCGATCTGCTGCAGCAGCGCCAGGCGGCGCGGCGATCCGGAGGCGAGCACGAACCGGGTGGCCGGCCCCTGCGTCGCACCGATCGCTTCGGGTATGGCGTCCATGGTGTTCCGCTCGCATATTCGGCCTGGAGCATCCGCCGCCGTCGGAAAGACCGATCGGCGGCAGGCGCATCACGACAAAGGCATGGTCCGAGAGCGGTACGGGTAGGTCGAGGCCGCGCCGCAGCGCGGATGATCGCGCGAAAGGGTGGCGCGTCCCCATTCCGCCGGGACCGTCTCGATCTCCCCCACCTGATAAGGGATGGGGTCGGGCTTGTGAACCGGAGCAATCAGAACGCGCGCGACGACAGGGCCTTCGACGCGCACCGGATATCCGAGGCGGCCCGAGGCGCTAGCGTCTCGATTGTCATGCACGCTCCGCGAAAAACCGGCCGCCGGTGGATCGCCGAAATCAAGAGTCGTCGGGCCGGGGGTCGTGGAAGGTCTGGCGCCATCCAGATATCACCGGTCGGCCAAGGCATAGTTCGTCCGGCTCAAGACAAAGTGAAGGTTTGCGGTGATCGCGTAACCACGCGTTAACCAAACCCGGCGGAGTGTGCACGCACCGAAACGGGGTCGACACCGATGCTGAACGCTGATCCGCTGCTGGCACGCCCGAAGCTCGTGAATGCGACGCTGCTCGCCCACACGCTGGATGGGCTGAGGCCGCAGGTCAGATCCTCGGCCGAGATGTGGCGCGTGCTGACCGACCATTACGTGGTGGATCTGGACGACGTCGCGGCGCTACTGCCGGCAGCCGAACCCGAAACCCAGTGGCTTTCGGCCCGGGATTGAACCCGGCGAGATCCAGTCCTTCGAGAGCATTCGATACGGCTGGCACGCCGCGTGCTTAGAATCGGGCGGTATAGGCGAGGAAACACCCAGGCAACGACAACGCGGCGGCTCGGACGCCAGAGCACCCCGCGGACCCTTCGATCCACGAAGCCGAGGTCCGTCATGTCCGAACTGTTGTCCGTCGCCCTCATCTGTGCGGGCACCCTGCTGGCGCAGGATTGCTCCCGCGACACCGCCCTCGACATCATCATCGCGCCGGCGCACTCGCCGATGGAGTGCCTGATGCACGCCCAGACCATGGCGGCCCAGGCCGGCTTGCCCGGCGGCGGCGACCGCTACCTCAAGGTCGCCTGCGAGCATCGCCGGACCGAGGCCGAGCCCGTCCGGGTCGTCCGCCGCGCCTCGTAGGGCGGACGGACCTTTCCCCGGACCGGAAGCTTCGTTCGGCCCGCCGCAGATCTGAGGTCGAGCGGGGCCGAGCGATGTTTCCCAAGCCTGAAGCGGGCCTGGTTCCGAATACCTTCGCCTTCGAGCAGCTGCCAAGATCGGCGTGATGCTGGCGCGCGACCTCGGCAAGCTCCATCCCGGCTCGACCTTCGTGGTCGACGTGAAATCAACCGGTCTCTACCACACCGACCCGCAACTGCAGGCCCAGGCCATCAAGACCGATGACTGGAAGACCGGCCACAGCTACATCAAGCGGCGGGTGAACGAGCTCGGGGCGCTTGCGGGCTTCGAGGAGTCCGGCCACTTCTTCTTCAACGAGCCGATCGGGCGCGGCTACGACGACGGCCTGCTCACCGCCATGGCGGTGCTGGAGATGCTCGACCGCAACCCCGGGACGTCGATGGCCAACCTTTACCGGGCGTTGCCGAAGACCTGAGGCTCGCCGACCATGTCGTCCCATTGTGCCGACGATGTGAAGTACGGGGTGGTAGAGGCCGTCACCGCGCGCTTCCGCGCCATGAAGGACGCGGGCGAACCGATCGCCGGCTCGAAGATCGTCGATCTCGTCACCGTCAACGGCGTGCGCATCACCACCGAGGACGGCACCTGGGGGCCTCGTGCGCGCCTCGTCCAACAAGCCGGAGCTGGTCGTGGTGATCGAGAGCCCGGCTTCCGAAGAGCGCCTGCACGCCATGTTCAAAGCCGTCGACGCGGTCTTGCGGGAGAATACCGAAGTCGGCGCCTACAACCAGACGATCTGATCCGGCCGGCACCTGACCTGATCCGCCGCGCGGTGCTTTTCAGGTCGGGTGCCGGGCCGCGCGGTGGGTGTCCAGTTTAGAGCTGGTACATCAAAGCCACGGCCTCCGCTTTCCTGTTGGAATGCACCCTCTGGGCGGTTGCAGCCTCCGTGCAGCGGGCAGATGCTCTCCGGCCATGCTGATGCATTCCTCATCCCGGCATCCGCCCGAGTTTGCCGTCCCGATCGCCCGCGTGTCGGGCCGGGCGCCCGCGAGTGCCCGCCCGATGATGTACGACGCGTTCGACCTGCAGACCGACCTCGCCGCCCAGACGCGGGCCTGGGGACGGATGTTGAACGATGCCTGGTCGCCCTGGATCCGCTGGAGCGAGCCCGCCCGTTGGATGTCGGCCAACGCGCGCATGATGATGCGGACGGGCCTGACCTTCGCGCGGCCCGCCTACGGGATCGACTCGGTCACGGTCGGCAACCGGAGCGTGCCGGTCAGCGAGGAAGCGGTCACGGTCACGCCGTTCGGCACGCTGCTGCACTTCAAGAAGGACATCCACACCGAGCAGCCCAAGGTGCTGCTGGTCGCGCCGCTGTCGGGCCACTTCGCGACGCTGCTGCGCGCCACCGTGCGCGTGATGCTGCCCGATCACGACGTCTACATCACCGACTGGCACAACGCCCGGGACATCCCCCTCTCGGCTGGCCGGTTCGGCTTCGACGAGTATGTCGCGCACCTGATCCAGTTCCTCCAAGTCATGGGCGAGGGATCGCACGTGGTGGCGGTCTGCCAGCCGACCGTGCAGGCGCTGGTCGCCGCCGCCGCGATGGCGCAGGCGAAGGATGCGGCCGCCCCGCGCAGCATGACGCTGATGGCCGGCCCGGTGGATTGCCGGATCAACCCGACCGGGGTGAACGAGCTCGCGACCTCGAAACCGATCGCATGGTTCGAGAAGAACCTGATCGCCACGGTCCCGTCGCGTCACAAGGGCGCCGGCCGGAAGGTTTATCCGGGCTTCGTGCAGGTCTCGGCGTTCATGTCGATGAACGCCAAGCGGCACGTGCAGGGCCACAACGACTTGTTCTGGCACATGGCCAACGGCGAGGATGACAAAGCCGAGGCGATCGAAACCTTCTACGACGAATATTTCGCCGTCCTCGACCTCGCGGCCGAGTTCTACCTGGAGACGGTCAAGACCGTGTTCCAGGACTACACGCTCGCCAAGAACGAGCTGAGCTACCGGGGCGAGCCGATCGACCTGGGCTCGATCAAGCGCACCGCGCTGATGACCGTCGAAGGCGAGCGGGACGACATCTGCGCCCCCGGCCAGACCATGGCGGCGCACGATCTCTGTACCGGGCTCGCCCCCTACATGCGGACGCACCACCTGCAGGCCGGCGTAGGCCATTACGGCGTCTTCGCCGGCAAGCGCTGGGAGACGCAGATCTACCCGCAGGTGCGCAACTTCATCCAGGCGCACAACTGATCGGCTGACAGACCGGCGGTCGCGCCGATTTGACCCGCCGACCAGCGCGGCCCACCATGCTAGCCTCGCGTTGTCGGAGCCCGGATCTCCTCGGGCACTTACAGCAAATCCTCGAGATTGAGGCGGAACGGTCGGCGTGAACGACAGGGACGGCTTCGACAGCAGCACCGGGACGGGACAGGCGGCTGCCGCGCGGCTCGACCGGCTCGTCGCCCAGGCCCGGGCGGCATCCCTTTGGGAGCAGGCTTGGCCGGTGCTGTGGCGCGGCCTCGGCGTCGGCCTGTTGTTCCTCGCTCTGTCCTGGGCCGGCCTGTGGCTCGACCTCGGCCCGCTCTGGCGGCAGATCGGGCTCGCCATTCTGGCCGTCATGCTGGTCGTCGCGCTGCTGCCGCTGGCGCATCTCGCGCGGCCCGATCGCCGGGTCGCCCTGGCTCGGCTCGACCGGGAGGCGGCCGCGCGCGATCCAGCCCTGCGTCATGGACCAGCCTCGGCGGCGCAGGATACGCTGGCGGTCGGCGCCGCGGATCCTGGCAGCCGGACCCTTTGGGCGCTCCATCAGCGCCGGGCCGCACAGGCGGTCGCGGCCCTACGGGTCGGATTGCCGCGCCCCGGCATGACGCGACGCGATCCCTATGCCCTGCGGGCCGGGATCGTGGTGGCCGCGGTGGCCAGTTTGTTCGTGGCCGGCCCCGAATGGTGGGCGCGCGTCGGAGCCGCGTTCGACTGGCACGAGCCGGTGGCTCCGGGGCCGAATTTCCGGGTCGACGGCTGGATCGATCCGCCGCTCTACACCCGCCTTCCGCCGCTCCTGATCGCGATGGATGGCAGCGACCAGCACCTGCGGGCGCCGGTCAACGCGCAGTTGATCGTACGCATCGCCGGTCAGGGGAAGGCCGCGGCGAACACCACGCTGACGCCGAATGCCGGGCTCAAGCCGATCCCCGGCCAGGAGGAACGGCCGGACCTGCGCGAGGAGCGCTATCGCATCGTCGGCGGGGCTGAACTTGTCATCGTCACGCCCGCCGGCCGACAGACGCTGACCGTGGACGCAATCCCGGACCGGCCGCCCGAGGTGACGGCCGTCGGCGGCCCTGAAGTGAACGGTCGCGGCACCTTCAATCTCACCTACCGTGCCAAGGACGATTACGGGATCAGCTCCGCGGAGGGTGTGATCGAGCCCCTGAAGGCCGGCCGCTCGCTGGCGCCGGTCCCACGGATCAACCTTGCGTTGCCGGCCGATGCCTCCGGCGAGACCGACACAAAAACCCTGGTCGATCTCACCGACAGCCCGTGGTCGGGCGCCCGGGTACGTTATCAGATCGTCGTCAAGGATGAGGCCGGCCAGGAGGGGCGTACGGCGTCCGCCGAGATCA
Source organism: Methylobacterium sp. WL7 (assembly GCF_008040085.1). NCBI lineage: Bacteria > Pseudomonadati > Pseudomonadota > Alphaproteobacteria > Hyphomicrobiales > Methylobacteriaceae > Methylobacterium > Methylobacterium sp. WL7. Next base: position 14,154 of record NZ_VRVG01000008.1, read on the forward strand.
CGCTCCCGGCGCGGCAATTCCGGGATCCGCTGGCCCGGGCACTCGCCGAGGATCGCCGCCGCCTCGTCACGGCGCCGGATACGGACCGCCTGTGGGTGCAGGGTGCCCTCGACGCGCTCCTGGTCGCCCCCGACATGTTCACGCCGCAGCCGCCGGTCTTCCTCGGCCTTCGGACCGCAACGCAGCGCCTGCGCCGGGCGAAGTCCGATGCCGACCTAATCGAGGTCGCCGATCTCCTGTGGGAGATGGCGTTGAAGATCGAGGACGGCGACCTGTCGGATGCCGAGAAGCAGCTGCGGCAAGCCCAGGATCGGCTGAAGGAGGCGATCGAGCGCAACGCCCCCGACGACGAGATCAAGCGCCTCACGCAGGATCTCAAGCAGGCCCTCGACAAGTTCCTCTCGCAGATGGCGGAGAAGCAGGGCCGCCAGCCGCGCGATCCGGGCGAGAAGGGTCAGAGCAACCAGCAATCGAAGACGGTCACGCCCGAGGATCTCGACAAGATGATCCAGGACATGGCCGAGGCGATGAAGCGTGGCGACACCGCCGAGGCGCAACGCTTGATGGAGCAGTTGCGCAACATCCTGGAGAATCTTCAGACCGCGGAGAAGGGCGGCAAATCCGATCAGGCCAGCCGCGAGATGCAGAAACAGATGCGCGACCTCGACGCGATGGCGCGCGAGCAGCAGGGCCTGCGTGACGAGACCTTCAAGGACGGGCAGGAGCCCGGCAACGGCCAGCAGCGTCCGTCGAATCGCGGGCAGCAACAGCAGCAGGGCAACCGCGGGCAGCCGCAACAGGGCCAGGGGAAGCAGAGCCCGGGGCAGCAGGGTCAGCAGGGACAAGGCAAACCGGGTCAGAAGCAAAAGGGCCAGGGCGAGCGGGGCCAAGGCGAGCAAGGCAATGTCGGCGATCGGCAGCAGTCCCTGCGGCAGCGCCTGGAGGAACTCGAGCAGCGCATGAAGGAGAACGGCATGCGCGGCGAGCAGGGCCTGTCCGACGCCGAGGACGCCATGCGCGAGGCCGAGAACGCCCTGAAGCAGGGCGATGCCGACGAGGCGGTGGATGCCCAGGGCCGCGCGCTCGAAGGCCTGAAGAAGGGCGCCGAAGGCATGGCGCAGCAGATGCAGGAGATGGCCGAGGGCCAGGGCGAGGGTCAGCAGGAAGGCGGCCAACAGCCCGGTCAGCAGGGCCAGGCCGGCGCCCGCGACGACGACCCCCTCGGTCGTCCGACCAAGGGCCGGGACATGAGCGACGGCCGGGTCCGGGTGCCGACCGCCGACGAATCGGCCGTCCAGCGTGCGCGCCGCATCATGGAAGAGCTGCGGCGTAAGCTCGGCGATCCCACCCGGCCGCGGGAGGAGCTCGATTATTTCGAGCGCCTGCTCCGGCGCAATTGACTGCGAGGGCCGGCTTCCCCTGGGTTAGCCGGCCGTCGCGGTCGCCTCATGATCGGTGCGCCAGACCGGCTCCTCGTCGGCCGTGCGTGCCGGATGCTTCTCGTCAAGCGGCGGCGCGCCGGATCCCGGCGCCCGTCGGGTTCGGATTTCGCTTGCCATGTCCTCCAATCTGCTTGTCTTCGTAGCCTGTGCGGCAGTCGCCGTGGTCCTGCTGTTCGGCCTCGCCAACATGATGCGGGGTGGCAGCGCCAGCGTCTCGCAAAGACTGATGCGCCTGCGCGTGCTGCTGCAGTTCGTGGCGATCGTGGTCATTATGGGCGTGGTCTGGTGGCGCTCGGCCTGAACGCGGCTTCCGGATCCGACAGCCACATTTCGAAACGCCGCCTCACTGTGTCCATGTCGCCGCACCGCGCGCCTTTCGCGGGGGACCGGGATGAATTGGGCGCCGGCGTCCTGAGGGGGCGTGCTACGCTCGGTAGAGACAGACCGACTTGCCCAACCGGCCGAGCCCCATGATTGCCGCCCTCCGCACCTGCGTCGTCAGCCTGATCATCGGTGCGGCGATCCTGCCAGCCTCCGCGGCGGACGTTCCCGCCCTGCCTGCGGCTTACGCGGCGCCGGCCCAGCCGCTGAGCATCGTATCGGAGGTGCGCATCGGCGGTGCAGTGCAGGATCCGGGTAGCGCCGAGGGCAAGCTCCCGGGCTTCAGCAAGGCGAACGTCAACGGCGAGATCCTGTTCGCCAAGCCGCAGGTCAGCGCCGACCCGTTCTGGCAGGCCTTCGTACCGCGTCCGACGGTGGGCGGCAGTTACAACACCGGTGGCCGGACCAGCTACGCGTATCTCGGCGCGACCTGGACCGTCGATATCTTCCCCGAGACCCTGGGTCGGCGCGTGTTCCTCGACGGCTTCTTCGGCGGCGTCGCCCATAACGGCTATACCGGGCCGAAGGCGCTGACGCCCTACGGCTTCAACACGTTGGGCTGCTCACCGATGTTCCGCGAGGCGGCGGCGCTCGGCTATCGCCTGACCGAGCATTGGAGCGTCATGGCAACGGTCGAGCACATGTCGAATGCCGGCCTCTGTGCGAACAACCGGGGCCTGACCAATTTCGGCGGCAAGATCGGCTACACGTTCTGATCACCGGGCCGATTGCGCGGCCGACGGAAGGGCTCTAGGCCCTACGGGTCGCGAGCCCGCCGGGCTTCGCCAGCCGTTGTGAGGCGCAGGTCCCGTGGTCAAGCTCAACCGGATCTACACACGCACCGGCGACAAGGGCACGACCGCCCTGGCGGACGGGCAGCGCCGGTCCAAGGCGGACCTCCGGGTCGAGACCTACGGCACGGTCGACGAGACCAATGCCTGCATCGGGATGGTCCGCCTGCACACGGAAGGCGCCCTCGACGGGATGCTCGGGGCGATCCAGAACGACCTGTTCGATCTGGGCGCCGACCTCGCGACCCCGCCGAGCCCGGAGCCGCTGCCCTACGAGCCGCTGCGCATCGTCGCCAGCCAGGTCGAGCGGCTGGAGCGCGACATCGACGCCCTCAACGCGTCGATCCCGCCGCTGAAATCCTTCGTGCTCCCCGGCGGATCACCGGCCTCGGCGGCGCTTCACCTCGCGCGCACCGTGTGCCGGCGTGCCGAGCGCCTGGCGGTGAGCCTAGCCGACCGCGACGACGAGATCGTCTCGCCCCAGGCGATCCAGTACCTCAATCGCCTCTCGGACTTCCTGTTCGTGGCGAGCCGCACCGCCAACGCCGATGGGGCCGACGACGTGCTCTGGGTGCCGGGCGCCAACCGCTGAGGCGAATCGGAACGGGGCATCGCTGCGTCGAAGACCAGTCCGGCCCGGCAGCACCATTACCCGCCCCGCGTTGACAAGGCGGAAATGTGGCCGTTACGGTCCGCCCGCTTCGCGGACCCGCCGTCCCCACGCGTCGAACGTTCGAAGGCCTGGCGGGTCCGGCAACAAGAATCCACGGGGAAGGATCGAGACCGCCATGAAGGTGCTGGTGCCCGTCAAGAGGGTGGTGGACTACAACGTCAAGATCCGCGTGAAAGCCGATGGCTCCGGGGTCGAACTCGCCAACGTCAAGATGTCGATGAACCCCTTCGACGAGATCGCCGTCGAAGAGGCGATCCGCCTGAAGGAAAAGGGCACCGTCACCGAGATCGTTGCCGTGTCGATCGGCCCGCAGCAGGCGCAGGAGACGCTGCGTACCGCCCTCGCGATGGGCGCCGACCGGGCCATCCTGGTCAAGACCGACGTCACTTGCGAGCCGCTGGCGGTGGCCAAGCTCCTGAAGGCCGTGGTCGAGAAGGAGACGCCGCAGCTGGTGATCCTGGGCAAGCAGGCGATCGACGACGATTCGAACCAGACCGGCCAGATGCTGGGTGCATTGCTCGGCTGGCCGCAGGGCACCTTCGCGTACAAGATCGAGGCTTCCGAAGGCAGCCTCGACGTGACCCGGGAGGTCGATGGCGGCTTGCAGACCGTAACGCTCAAGCTCCCGGCGATCGTCACCACCGATCTGCGCCTCAACGAGCCGCGCTACGCCTCGCTGCCGAACATTATGAAGGCCAAGAAGAAGCCGCTCGAGGAGCTGAGCCCCGAAGCGCTCGGAGTCGACGTGACCCCGCGGCTCAAGGTGCTCAAGACCGCCGAGCCGCCGGGACGCTCCGCCGGCGTCAAGGTCGGGTCGGCCGCGGAACTCGTACAGAAGCTCAAGGTCGAAGCCGGCGTGATCTGATTTTTTCCGAGCTGAGCCGCGTTCCCGTCGAGGCGGTCGAGCGCGGCCAGCCGCAACCGAGGTTCACACGCACATGACGACACTCCTTTTCGTCGAACACGGCAACGGCCAGATCAAGGACGGCACCCTGAAAGCGCTGACCGCCGCCAAGGATATCGGCGCGCCGGTCCACGCCCTCGTGCTCGGCGCCGGCTCGAAGGCGGTCGCCGAGGCGGCGGCCAAGCTCGACGGCGTCGAGAAGGTGCTGAACGCCGAGGACGGCGTCTACGACCACGACCTCGCCGAGCCGGTCGGCGCGCTGATCGCGTCGATCGCCGGGCCCTACGACATCATCATCGCGTCGGCCTCGACGACGGGCAAGAACATCCTGCCGCGGGTGGCCGCCCTGCTCGATGTCGCCCAGGTCTCGGACATCATCAAGGTGATCTCGCCCGACACGTTCGAGCGTCCGATCTACGCCGGCAACGCCATCCAGACCGTGCAGATCCCCGCCGGCAAGACGGTGATCACGGTGCGTACAGCAGCGTTCAAGGCGTCGGAGCAGGGCAGCGCGGCAGCCCCCGTCGAGGCCGTCTCCGCGGCGGCGCCCGAGTCCGGTGGGTCCGCCTTCAAGGGCGAGGAAATCGCCAAGTCGGATCGGCCGGAGCTGGCCTCGGCGCGGATCATCGTGTCGGGCGGCCGCTCGCTCGGATCGTCGGAGAAGTTCCACGCGCTGATCGAGCCCCTGGCCGATGCCCTGGGCGCCGCGGTCGGCGCCTCGCGCGCGGCGGTGGATGCCGGCTACGCGCCGAACGATTGGCAGGTCGGCCAGACCGGCAAGGTCGTGGCGCCGGATCTCTACGTAGCGGTCGGCATCTCCGGGGCGATCCAGCACCTCGCCGGCATGAAGGACTCGAAGGTCATCGTCGCGATCAACAAGGACGAGGACGCGCCGATCTTCCAGGTGGCGGATTACGGGTTGGTCGGTGACCTATTCCAGGTTGTGCCGGACTTCCAGGCGGAGATCGGCAAGGCAAAGGGTCAGTAACGGTCGTGCTCGCCCGGCCTGGTTCACCGGGCGAGCATTGTCGCAACGCGCCTGCGGGCGGGTTCCTTCTGCGAACAAGAATGGTCTAGAAGTCAGGGACGGCCCGTCTTCGCGCGGGCCGCGGCGTTGGCGCAGTCCACCCCCTCGGGCAGTCGCGCAGCAACGGCCGTATGGGGGCACAGGTCGACAGATGGACATGGAGATCAAGCGGGTCGGCATCATCGGCGCGGGCCAGATGGGCAGCGGCATCGCGCAGGTCTGCGCCGCCGCCGGCCTCGATGTCCTGCTGAACGACCGCGACCCGAACCGTCTCGAGACCGGCCTGTCGTCGATCGACGCGGGTCTGTCGCGGCTCGTGTCCAAGGGCACGATCGAAGAGATTGAGAGCCGGGAGATCCGGTCGCGCATCAAGCCGGCGCACGGCTTCGCCGACCTCGGCCCCGCCGACCTCGTGATCGAGGCGGCCACGGAGAACGAGGCGACCAAGCGGGAGATCTTCTCGACCCTCTGCGCGTCCCTGCGCCCGGATGCGATCGTGGCGACCAATACGTCGTCGATCTCGATCACCCGGCTGGCCGCGGCGACCGATCGGCCGGAGCGGTTCATCGGCATCCACTTCATGAATCCCGTGCCGGTGATGCAGCTCGTTGAGCTGATCCGCGGCATCGCCACGGAGGATTCCACCTACGAGTCGGCCAAGGCGTTCATCGCCAAGCTCGGCAAGATCTCGACGATGTCGGAGGATTTTCCGGCCTTCATCGTCAACCGCATCCTGCTGCCGATGATCAACGAGGCGATCTACACGCTCTACGAGGGCGTGGGGTCGGTCGAGTCGATCGACACCGCCATGAAGCTCGGGGCGAACCACCCGATGGGGCCGTTGCAGCTGGCCGACTTCATCGGGCTGGATACCTGCCTGTCCGTGATGCAGGTGCTCTATGAAGGCCTGGCTGATTCGAAGTACCGGCCCTGCCCGCTTCTGGTGAAGTACGTGGAGGCCGGTTGGCTGGGTCGCAAGGCCAAGCGCGGGTTCTACGACTATCGCGGGCCGACGCCGATCCCGACGCGCTGAGCGCCGGGTCGAAGCGAACGGCTCATGGGACGGCGCCGGGCGCCGTCCCAAATCACCAGACTTACTTCGCCGTCCCGCCGTTCGCGTTCGGCTGAGCCGGCTGCGGGTAGGACGGGTTGCCCCCCGGGACCGCGCTGCTGTTCGACGGTGCGGCGCTCCCGGACTGACCGTTGACCGAGCCGGTTACCTCGCGCCGCGACGCATCCTGGCTCTGGCTGGCATAGTCCTTCGGAGAGTTGGCGCCGTTCCAGGTCAGCAGGCCGACCGTCGCGATCGCCAGCAGAACGAGACTGCCGACCAGGACCCACAAAACCGGCTTGCCGCGCTGGCCCTGCCGGCTCTCCTGCGGGTTCAGTTTCTCCACCATTCTCACACCCTCCCCACCCGGACGCGACGCACGCGACACGATTTCGTTACCGGCCGCCAACGCGGCGTCGCCGAAGCGGGTTCCTGTCGAGCGCGCCGGTTACCGGCCGGTGGTGAGGAGGATCTTGCCGAGGTGGGCGCTCGATTCCATCAGTTCGTGGGCCTTCTGCGCCTGCTCCAGCGGGAAGGTGGCATGGGTCACCGAGCGGATCCGGCCGGCCTCGAGCTCCGGCCAGACATCCTTGCGCAGGCCCTCGGCGATCACGGCCTTGTCGGCTTTCGGGCGGGGCCGCAGGGTCGAGCCCGTGAAGGTCAGCCGGTTGCGCATGATCGGGGTGATGTTCAGCCCATCCACCTTGTAGCCGCCCATGAGGGCGATCATCACCAGTCGGCCGTCCGGGGCCAGTGATTTGATGTTGCGGCCGAGGTAGCTCGCGCCGATCATGTCGAGGATGACGTCGACGCCGCGGCCGTCGGTGAGACGCTTGATCTCCTCGGCGAAGTCGGCCTGCTTGTAGTCGATCGCCGCATCGGCGCCGAGATCCTCGCAGAAGCGGCACTTCTCGGCCGAGCCCGCGGTGGCGAAGACCCGGGCGCCGACATGCTTGGCGATCTGGATCGCCGTCGCCCCGATGCCGCTCGACCCGCCATGGACCAGGAAGCTCTCGCCCTTCGCGAGACGACCGCGCTGGACCACGTTCGAATAGACCGTGAAGAAGGTTTCCGGCAGGCCGGCTGCATCGACCAGCGAGAGCGCCTTGGGGCGGGGCAGGCAATGGGAGGCCTCGGCCACTGCGAACTCGGCGTAGCCGCCGCTGATCACCAGGGCGCAGACCTCCTCGCCGATGGCGAGACCCTGGACCCCCTCCCCCAAAGCCGCGATGCGGCCGGCCACTTCGAGGCCCGGGATCTCGGTGGCGCCGGGCGGGGGCGGGTACAGGCCGGCGCGCTGCATGACGTCCGGGCGGTTCACGCCGGCGGCCACCACCTCGATCAGGACCTGGCCCTGTCCGGGGCTCGGCAGCGGCGCAGTCTCGACGGCGAGGACCTCCGGCCCGCCCGGTCCCGTGAAGTGGATCCGGCGCATGGTCTCGGGCAGGGCGGTGCTGGCCATCGAAGCGTCCTCAACGCGTGCGTGTTCCGGGCCACGCCCCTGGGGACGCGGTCCGGCTGTACTTGCGGCAACGGGCGCGCTTGGCAAGCGCGGCGCCGAGGCGGCCGGCCTATCGCACCGCCGCCTTCACGGCCGGGGGCAGAACGATCTTGCCTTGCGCCAGGCTCGTCGGCCAGATCGCGACCTGCTTGCCGTCCTGCCACTGCGCCATCAGCCCGGTGACGAAGCCCGGCCCGTACTTGATCGAGTGCGTAAAGGGGTCGTCCTTGCCGTAGAACTGCGTCCGGCCCACCGTGCCGACCCAGTCGGTCTTCTCCAGGGCTTCGACGAGCTTGTCGGCCTCGGTGGAGCCCGCCCGCTTCACCGCATCGGCCGTGTAGTAGACCTGATCGTAGGCCATGTAGCCGGCATAGGACGGATCGCTGCCGAAGCGCTTCTTGAAGGCCTCGCTGAAGGCCAGCGACTTGTCGGTGATCGCGGCGCCCGGCACCGCGATGCTCTGGAAGATCACGCCCTGGGTCGCCCCGTTGGTGTTGGCCCAGAAGGTCGAGGAGGTCGCCTGCGAGTTCATGCCGGTCATGGCCAGCGGCACCTGCTGGTTGCGCCACTGCACGGTCGGCTGCACCCCGACATGCGAGATGCCGGTGACGATCAGGTCCGGCTTGCCGGCCTCGATCTTGTTGTAGATCGGCGTGAAGTCGCCGGTATCCGGCGAGAACCGGATGTGATCGACCACCTTCACGCCGATCTCGGGCAGGCATTTCTCGTAGGCCGCGTCGAGCGGACGGGTCCAGGCCGCGTCCTCGCTCATGATCGAGGCGGTCTTCACCTTCATCAGGTCGAGGAGCATGTCCTTGGTCGAGTCGCAGATCGACTGGGCCAGAGCCGCCGAGGTGAGATAGCCGTGGAAGGTGTACTTGTTGCGGGCGTAATCCTTGTGGACCGCGAGGCTGATTTCGTTGGAGGCGGCACCCGGGGTGATCATCGGGGTCTTGAGCCGGGCAGCCCAGGGCATCAGCGCCAGCACGACTTCGGAGATGTAGCTGGCGATGACGACGTGGGCCTTATCCTCGGAGACCGCCCGCTGGAACGCCCGGACGGCGTCGGAGGCCGAACTCTTGTCGTCGTAGGAGACCACCTGGATCTGGCGCCCGTCGACCCCGCCCTTCGCGTTGATCTCGTCGGCGGCGAGCTGGACAGCCTGAGGGATCGAGGCCCCGACCACCGATTGCGCCTCCGCGATCACCCCGATCTTGATCGGGTCCGCCGCCCGGGACTCACCCGCGGCCAACAACCCGGCCGCTGCCAGCAGGGCCGCCGCCCGGCTCGTCACGCTGCGATCCATCGCCATGCTGATTCCTCCTCCGGGCCGTGCGGCTTTTGGCGCCGCATCGGGGGTCGGACGATTTTTGTAGCATTCGGCGAGATGAATACAATGTGCATCCAGCCAATGTGCGAAACAGCGGCGGACTGATCGATAGAATTGGCCCAGCCGGGGGCTGTTCGATCAGCGGGTGCCGTACATCCGGTCACCCGCATCGCCCAGGCCCGGTACGATGTAGCCGTGGTCGTTCAGATGGCTGTCGATCGCCGCCGTCCAGATCGGGACGTCGGGATGCGCGGCCTGGAACTTCGCCAGACCCTCCGGGGCGGCCAAAAGGCAGACGAAACGCAGGTCGGAGGCGCCCCGGGCCTTCAGCCGGTCGAGCGCCGCGATGGCGGAATTCGCGGTGGCGAGCATCGGGTCGAGCACCAGCACGGTCCGGTCGGCGAGGTCGGACGGGGCCTTGAAATAATACTCGACCGCTTCGAGCGTCTCGGGATCGCGGTACAGCCCGACATGGGCGACCCGGGCCGAGGGCACCAGCGACAGCATCCCGTCGAGGAAACCGACGCCCGCCCGCAGGATCGGTGCGAAGACCAGTTTCTTGCCCTGGATCTGTCGGCCTTCCATCGGCTGGATCGGCGTCTCGATGGTAACCGGTTCCAGCGGCAGGTCCCGGGTCACCTCGTAGGCGAGCAGCATGCCGATCTCGTTCAGCAGCTGGCGAAACCCCTTGGTCGAGCGGTTCTTGTCCCGCAGATAGGTGAGCTTGTGTTGCACCAGGGGGTGATCGACCACCGTGACCCGACTCGCCGGCATCGCACATCCCTCCACCCCAGAGGGGCAGGAATGCCGGAGCGAGCGCCGGGGCGCAACGTGACACGGCGCGAATACACCTATTCGAACCCGATCGAGGCCACGCGTTCACCGGACCCCGGAACTACATCGGCACGGGGCAGCGGTCGGGTGACGACGCGCATGCGCGCCCGACCCTCACAAAATCGTCCCCGGTTGCGGCAGAAACCCACGCTCATTTTTGCGTGATGTGATCACTATTCGATCGAACTATAAATTCCTTGATTTGTTTCCTTGATCTAACCGCCAAATATACAAACTCAATGTCATGATTGTTCTATAATATGCGAAACAAACTTACGCCCACTTGAAACATAAACTGCCCTCAAACATTTTCGAACGACTTTTCAAAGACACACCCGGTCTGCTAGCTGGCGCCATCACCGCGGTATCGGTTCAAAGCCATGCGCCTCACCGTTTCACTCAAGACGACGCTTGCAGCGATATTTGGATTGTTCGCCGTTATTGCGGCAGGTCAGGGTAGTCTATCGATTATCGAGCTAACCGACATTCGGCATGCGATGACGAAGGTCGCGAACAACTGGCTTCCGTCAGTGTCGCGGATCAACGAAGTCGAGGTCGCGGCCTCGGAGGTGCGGATCAAGCAATTCCGCCTGATAACCCTCTCCAAGGATCCCGACAGCCTCAGGGCCGGCGAGACGCAACTCGCGGTGACGCTCACGCAGCTCGCCGAGCGGCGCAAGACCTACGAGCGCCTGATCTCCACGCCCGAGGAGCGGGGCCTTTACGACGCGTTCGCCGCCCTATGGAGCCGCTATGAGCAGATCGACGGCGCGATGCGGCGGCTGATCGCCTCCGGCAAGCAGGCCGAGGCGCTCGCGCAGCTCGGCGGACCCGACACGGTGAAGATCTACGACGATGCGCGTGCCTCGCTCTCGCGTCTGGTCGCCCTGAACGAACGGAACGCCACCCGGGAGGTCGACGAGGCGGTGGATCGGGCCAAGACCGCGTCCGCGGCCGCCTGGGGCAACGTCATCCTGTCGGTCATCGCGGCGCTCGCGGCGGCGGCCTTCTCCCTGTTTCGGATTTCGCGTCCGATCCAGCGGATGACCGAGATCATGTCCCGGCTCGCCGGCGGCGATACCGGCGTGACGGTGCCGGCCCGTGACCGGCACGACGAGATCGGCGCCATGGCGGCGGCCGTGGAGGTGTTCAAGGACAACCTGATCCGCACCTGCGCTCTCGAGGCCGAGACCGCGCAGGCACGTGCCGCCGCCGAGGAGCAGCGCAAGGCCGGCATGCGCGAGATGGCCGAGAAATTCGAGAAGGCGGTCGGCGGCATCATCGGTCAGGTCTCGTCCTCCGCGACGGAACTGCAGACCACCGCGAGCGCGCTGTCGGCCATGGCCGGGCAGACATCGGCTCAATCCGGCGCGGTCGCGTCCGCAGCCGAGGAGGCGGCCAGCAACGTCAACACCGTGGCTGCGGCCGCCGAGGAGTTGGGCTCGTCGGTACAGGAGATCGGCCGGCAGATGGACGCATCGGCCAAGCTGGCCCAGAGAGCCGCCGACGAGGCCGGGCAGACCAGTGCGCTGGTGCACGAACTGAGCGGTGCCGTGGCCCGGATCGGCGACGTCGTCGGGCTGATCTCGTCGATCGCCGGCCAGACCAACCTGCTGGCGCTCAACGCGACCATCGAGGCGGCCCGCGCGGGAGATGCGGGGCGTGGCTTCGCGGTGGTGGCGTCAGAGGTGAAGGCGCTGGCCGAGCAGACCGCCAAGGCGACCGAGGAGATCGCCGGCCAGATCGCCCGCGTCCAGGGATCGACCGGACAGGCCGTGACGGCGATCGGGTCGATCACCGGGCGGATCCAGGACATCAGCACCGTCGCGACCTCGATCGCCGCCGCCGTCGAGGAGCAGGGCGCGGCGACGCAGGAGATCGTCCGCAACGTCGGACAGGCCGCGATCGGCACCGGCGAGGTCACCAGCAACATCGCGGGCGTCGCAGAGGCTGCCGAGGCGACAGGACGATCGGCGGCGCAGGTGCTCGGCGCGGCCTCCGAGCTGTCGCGGCAATCCGAGCATCTCACCGCGGAGGTGTCCCGCTTCCTCGATACGGTGCGGGCAGCCTGAGACCTCATAAAAACGGGGCCCAGCCGTCCGGCCGGGCCCCGCATCTGGCTCGCGTTCAGGCCGTGTAGGAGCGGTCTTGGCCGCCCTCGCCGCGGCGCTTGGCCATGAAGGCGTCGAACTGTTCGCGGTCCTTGGCCCGCTTCAGCTCCTCGACGAAGTCGGTGAAGGCGCGGCTCTCGTCTTCCAGGGCCTTCCGCTGCGCTTCGAGCCGATCGAGCTCGGCCCGGCGATAGGCGTCGAACGCCGCATTGCCGGTTCCGCCACGGTTGGCGGCCTCGAAGGTTCGGGCGAAGCGCGAGGCCGAGCGTCCGCTGCCCTCGAAGCCGGCCACGCCCCGGCGTGCGGCGTCGCGCAGTTCCGAGAAGGCGGGATAGCCGGCGATCTTCCAGGCGACGAGCGCGAGGCCGACCGGCCACCAGTAGATGAACCCGACGACGATCGCGCCGATTTCGAGGGACCGACGGGGGAATGGGCCGGAGCGGCAGAGCTTGCCGGTCGCCCAGGGGGAAGAAGATTGCGTGGTCACGGCTTGGCTCCGCTGCTCATGTGAACGGAGTTAACATGCGGGTGCCGGGGCGCGCTTTCAAGACCGGGCTCGTTCACCTGGTTGCGCAACGCCATGGACCAGCGCCAGCACGCCAGCGCGCAGGAGTTCGTACTTGTCCGGAAAGCCCGGTCCCCGCGGCAGGTGCCCGGCGGCCGACAGGGTCGCGATGCCGTGTGCCAGCGCCCAGACCTCGAGGGCGATGAACCGGGGCGCCACGCCCCCGAACCCGTCCGCGAAGGTCGCCTGCAGCGCCTCGACGAGCAGGTCGAACGGAGATGGGCGGCCGGGCGCCCCCGCCTCCGTCTCGGACGGCTCGGCCACGGCGCCGCGGGTCTCGAAGATCGCCGCGTAATAGGCCGGCTCCTCTTCGGCGAAGGCGAGGTAGGCTTCGCCCATCCGGGTGAAGCGCTCGAGGGGCGTACCCCGGGAGGTCAGCGCCCTCGCCAGCCGGGCCGCGAGTTCCGCAAAGCCGCGCCCGGCCAGTTCTTCGAGCAGCGCATCGCGGCCGCGGAAGTGCCGATAGAGGGCGGCCGGCGTCACCCCGACCAGGCGGGCGGCATCCACCAGCGCGAATCCGCCGATCCCGCGCTCGGCGATGAACCGGCGCGCGGCCTCGATCAGGGCCTCCTTGAGGTTCCCGTGGTGATAGCTTCGCCGGTCACCCGGTCCGTCTCGCCAGGGTCGCAAGTTTTCATGTCCTCTGCGCGCGCGCAGGCATTACGGTCGAGCACGACGTTTGTTTCGGTCATGAACGGGGGCCGACTGCTTGACCCGCCCTGAAAGGCGCAACACGATCGGCTCGTAATCGGTCGAATCGCGTCGCACCCTCTAAAAGACGGGCATAGTACTGCCGCGTTCGCCACAGGGAAAACCATTCGGCATGGCTTTCGTGAGTCTGAAAGCGTGGCGCACGCGCTCGGCGGAGCGTGCCGGGATCGCCGCGCGTCTCAAGCAGGAGCTGATCGTTGCGCTCGGCCTGAGCGAGGCCGACGCGCTGGCCGTGAACGAGATCGCCTGCGCGGATCCCGGCTGCCCCGACATGGAGACCATCGTGCTGGTGATGCGGGCCGGTGTCGCCACGCGGGCACTCCGGATCCGGCGTCCGATGGACGCCGTGGACGCGCAGGACATCGCGGATCTGATCGAACAGGACCGATCGGGCGATGCCTCTCGATGATGTGACAACGCGCCGGCGCCTGATCCCACCTTCGGCGCCGCGTTCCGGACCCCATCGTGTAACGACACCGGGGAGGACGCCGAAAGACCATCAAGGCCCTGGCGCCGGAGGAAATGCATCATGAAGAGCCGACGCGCCGCGCTTGCGCTCGCCTGTCTCGCCCTCGCCGCCAGCCTGTCGCCGGCCCTTGCCGGTGAGACGATGCCGTTCTCGGCGGCGTCGTTCGAGGCGGCGCAGAAGAGCGGCAAGCCGATCCTGATCGAGGTCAGCGCCCCCTGGTGCCCGATCTGCAAGACACAGAAGCCGATCCTGGCCAAGCTCGCCGGGGAGCCGCGTTTCAAGGATCTCCAGATCTTCGATGTCGATTTCGACAGTCAGAAAGAGCTGCTGCGGCGCCTCAATGTGCGGATGCAGAGCACGCTGATCGCCTACAAGGGCGAGACCGAGATGGGCCGCTCGGTGGGCGAGACCCAGCCGGAATGGATTGAGGGCCTGCTCGAAAAGACCCTCTGATCGATCGATCCGGGCGGTGCTGCGCTTTCCGGTTTCGTTCAGGCGGCGTCGGGCATAGCCGGGAGGCCCGCGTCCGGTCCCATCCGTGCGGGCCCAGACGGAGACCGCCCCGGTGACGCGCACCACCCAGCCAGCCGATTCCACGCCCTCCGCGATCATCGCGATCCCGGTGCGCAACGAGGTCGAGCGGATCGAGGCCTGCCTCCGGGCCATCGACGCGCAGGTCGGGCTCGCCCCCGGAAGCCTCGGCCTCGTCCTGTTCCTGAACAACTGCACGGACGGCACCGACGCCCTCGTGGATCGGCTGGTGCCGACCCTGTCGATCTCGGTACGGGTCGCGAACGAGGACTTTTCCGGCGCGCATGCCGGTTGGGCACGGCGCAAGGCCATGGATCTCGCCGCCGCCTGGCTCGGGGATGCGGGGAATACGGGGATGATCCTGTCGACGGATGCGGACAGCCGCGTCCCGTCGAACTGGGTCGCCCGCAACCGCGCCGCCATCGAGGCCGGCGCCGACGCGGTCGCCGGCCGGGTCGAACTCGACGCCGCGGAGGCCGCGCTCCTGCCGCCATCCCTCCCCGCCCGCGGGCGCCTCGAGGACATCTACGATGCCCTGATCACCGAGGCTGAAGCGCGGATCGATCCGGACCCGAACGACCCATGGCCCTGCCACCGGACCGCGATCGGCGCGACCTTGGCGGTGACCCGGAACGCCTACCGGGCGGTCGGGGGCATGCCGGAGATCCCGCTCGGTGAGGACGGTGCGTTCATCGCGCGGCTGATCGAGCACGGCCTGCGGGTCCGGCACGCCACCGATGTCTGCGTGACGATCTCGGCGCGGCTCACCGGCCGGGCTCCTGGCGGCGTGGCCGACACGATCCGCTCCCGCTGCGAGGAGCCGGACGCGCTCTGCGACGCCCGGATGGAGACCTTTCCGCGGGTGGTGCGCCGTCATCTCTGGCGGCGGCGGTTCCGGCGTTTGCACGGCTCGGGCAGCCTGCGGAGGAATGACGCTTGGGCGCAGGCCATCGGAATCGACCGGGCGGAGGCCGTCCGGATCGCCGAGCTCCCCCTCGGTCAGGCCATCGCGGAGGCGGAGCGCGCCAGCCCGCGTCTGGCGTACCGGCCGATCGGTCCGCGTCAGTTGCCGGGCCAGATCCGGCTCGCGCGGATAGGCATCACCGGGATCCGAATGGCGCAGCGCCTCGCGGGCCTGACCCGGTCGGCCGCCGGCGGGGCGACGGCGACGGCACAGCCGGTCGCCGATTCGCAGGCCGGGCGGATCTGATCATCCCTTCCCTTGAGCGAGCAGATCCCGGGGCGATAGACCGAAGCGCTGCCGGAAGGCCCGGCTGAACGCGGCTGCGTCGGTGAAGCCGCAACTCGCCATGATCGATGCGATCCGGGCGCCCGCCGTCCGCATCATGACGATGCGGTCGTGGGCGCGGTCCAGCCGTGCGTCGCGGATCGTCGCCGCGATCCCCTCCCCGCCCGAAAAGGCCGCGTAGAGCCGGCTTCGGGAGATCTGCAGGGATGCGGCCAGCGACAGGGGGCCGAACCCGGGCTCGTGCAGGCAGCGCTGGATGTGGGCCAGGGCCAGGGAGCGCACCGCGTCGGCGGACAACTCACCGTCCTCGGTCGTCCGCCGCCCATGGACGATGCCGCGGAGGATGTGGAGGGCGCCTTCGATGGCGATACCGGCCTGGGCTTCCGACATGCCGGAGACAGAGGTCGCGAAGGCGTCGAGATGAGCGCTCAGCAGCCCGCGCAACGGCGTGGCGCTCAGCTTCGTGCCGATGAGATCCTGCGGGTCGCCGACCTGCGCCGCGAAGATGGCGCGGGGCACCGAGAGGCGGATCTCATCGTAACCGACGCTGCTGCCGGCGATACCGGGCTTGCCCGTAGCGTGGAAGGCGACATCGCCGACGCCCAGGATCGCGCCGTTGGTGCCCTGCTCGATGAAGCCTCGCCCGGCCGCCACCAGCATGATCGCGATGTCGTCGTGCCCGTCGCGGCCGATATGACGCGCGGTGCGATCCACGCCGACCGGCGCGCTGACGGTGCGCAGCAGCGTCCCCCTCGCGGAGGGCGCGACCGTGCGGCTGGCCGAGAAGGCGGCGGCCGGATCGAACGGCGTGATGGTCGCGGCGCTGAGCACCGCGTCCCGCCAATATGCGAACGCATGCTTCGGCCCGACCACATCCGTCGTCTGAATGAAGATGGGGACCTTCGCCTCGACACTCACGGCGCCCTCGCCTCGCAACGCCCGATCCCGCCGACAACCCGCCGCGTGACGTGTGCTCCCCCGGTGGGAATCGTACTCGGCGGTCCGCTATCGGCTTCACCGACGCAGGAAGCAGCGCATCGTGCCGCCTCGAGCCGCGCTACGGTTATGAACCGGGCCGTCGCCCGTCACCGTGTCCGACCGCACCCTCGCGGACAGCGTCATGGCGGCCCGGACCCGTTCAGGCGACAGCCTGGGCGAGGAGGTCGCGCGGCGAGAAGCCGAAGCGCTGTCGGAAGGCGCGGCTGAAGGCGGCCGGGTCGGTGAAGCCGCAGGTCGCCATGATCGACGACACCCGGACCCCGGCCCTGCGCATCATGACGATCCGGTCGTGGGCCCGGTCGAGCCGCGCGTCGCGGATCGTCGCCGCGATTCCCTCTCCGCCGGAGAATGCGGCGTAGAGGCGGCTGCGGGAGATACGAAGGTCGGCTGCCAGGGCATCCGGGCCGAACGTCGGATCGTGCAGGCGATGCTCGATCCGCGCCAGCGCCAGGGACCGCAGCGCGTTGGCCGACAATTCGTTGTCCGCGCGGGCATTCTGGCCGTTGATGACACCCCGGAGCAGGTGGAGCGCACCTTCGACCGCGATCCCGGTTTCGGCATCCGACATCGATTCCACCGACCCCGCGAACGCGCGCAGATAGGCCGCGAAGAGTTCGTTCAGGGGGCCGGCGGCGAACTTCCTCGCGGCGAAGTCGTCGACGTTGCCGATATGCGCCAGGAAGGTCGCACGCGGCACGGCGAGACGGATTTCCTCGTAGTCGGACAGGCTCCCGCCGCCGCCCGGCCGTCCCCAGGTCTGGAAGGTGATGTCGCCGGCATTGAGCAGCGCGCCGTTGTTGCCTTGTTCGATGTAGCCGCGGCCGCGGGTGACCAGCATGATGCCCATCTCGTCCCGACCGTCGCCGCGGACGTGGTGCGGCTTGCGCTCCAGGCTGAAGGGTTGGCTGATCGTCCGGAAAATCGATCCGTGGCGGGATGCCGCGACCATGCGCGAGGCTGCGAACGGAACCTCCGAGTCAAGTCGTTCGAGGTCGGTGCCAGCCATGACGGTGCTGCGCCAATAGTCGAACGCCTGTTTCGGCTCGACGGCATCTGTCGTTCCGAAGAAGATCGGGACGGTTTTCTTGGCAACCACGGCGGACCCGCCCCACAACCTTAAATTCGAGTGCTGGCGATCGCTCGCCGTACGACAGCAGACCTAGAGTTTCAGATCCGTTCTCAAGAGGCAATAGGCAAGCAACAGCTTCCTTCCGACGCCGATCGCGGCGGAAGGAAACACTTTCCAAACTTTAAACGCCCCGTTGCGTCAGCTGAAATTCGACGAGAAACCCTCGACGAGTTTCGAAAACCGCCGACCGTTACAGATTACCGCTGCCGCCCAAATCTCGTCACATGGCATCCCTCGCGCGCGCTACCCGGACGACGAGATCAGGATCAGCCGTTCTTCGCCACCGACTGATCCTGTCCGTGGCAGCGGCACCGGAGACAGATCTAGCGCCGCCGCAGGCCGTGCGATGTGCGGATCGTTCCGGGGTGACGACAGAGAACGCCGGGCAGATGGATTTGGTCTGCCGTCCTGACGGGTCCGCAAGTCAATGGCTGCCAAGAGAATCCCGCGGCGGCGTCCCCACGCACGGTGTCGATCGATCCGACGCCCGGCCGACCGTAGCCAACTTCGATTCTCTTCAATGACCGCCGGTCGGGGTTCGGGCGTCGTCGCGCGCCGGTTCGGAATCGGCAAAGTGCAGCACCACGGCCCGGCCTGAGGCGGGCGGGCTTATCAGCGTGCCACGGAACCGCGCGGTCTCGGCCGTCCCGAGCACGGCCCGCGGCGGCGCGACCGGGAAGGACCGGATCACGCGTCCGGCGGCGTCGCGGATCTCGGCGCTCAACGTCGCCACCGGCACATCGGTCCGGGCGATTCCGACGAGGTCGCCCTCGACGACCAGCTCGGCCGGACGGCCGTCCTCGGACGGATTGCTGAAGGCCACGACATCGCGGATCTCTATGCCGCGGAGGTTCACCGGCAGACCGACCCGGGCGAACAGGGCGGCGCTCTGCGGGACCGCACGGACCACGCTGTCACGGGCGAGGCAGATCAGAGGCACCGCCGCCAGCAATGTCAGCCCGACGGCCAGGGACGGCGACAGACCCTGCACGCTGCGCCAGCCCTTGGCTCGGTCGGCCCGCGGCGGTGCGCGCCGGCGGACCCGCGGCGGATCAGGCGCGTCGGTTGCCGCCCGGACCGTGGCGGAGGCTTCCTGCCAGGCTGCGTCGGCGACCGGATCGGGCTCCGCCTCGGCCCGCTCGGCCAACTCGGCCTCGTGGCCGGCCAGCACGTCGGCGGGGGTGATGAACCACGTCTCGCGGCAGGCGGCGCAGCGAACCGAACGGCCCTCCATGCCGACCTTGCCGGCATCGAGCCGGTATTCGCTGGCGCAGCTCGGGCAGACGATCAGCATACGCAAGCCATTCGCTCAGGGCGCTCGCCTCCGGTCGGGCGGGCAGGTTCCGTCCGGGATCGAGTCCCGCGTCCGATCATCCCGGCCGGAGCCGGACGGCAAAATCAGTTGCGAAAGCGTGCCCGAACAGGGTTAAGCGTCAGTGAAAGCTGACCGGCCTTGAAAACGCCCGCCCATCCGGCGATTTCGGCATCATGGATCGGCGAAACCCGGCACGGCTTTGAACGTACAGGCGAGCATGAAGAGCCTGCTGCCAGGCGCGGAGCGGCCGGTGGTGCAGTTCGAGAATGTCGGCATGCGCTACGGCCTCGGGCCGGAAGTGCTGTCGGACGTGAGCTTCCGGATCGCGCCCCGCTCGTTCCAGTTCCTCACCGGCCCGTCGGGCGCCGGCAAGACGACGCTGCTGCGCCTGATCCTCCTGTCGGTGCGTCCGACCCGCGGCCTCGTCTCGATCTTCGGCGAGGAGGTCAGCGGCATATCCGCGAAGGCGCTAACCGGCCTGCGGCGGCGCATGGGCGTCGTGTTCCAGGATTTTCGCCTTCTCGACCACCTCACCACGTACGAGAACGTGGCGCTGCCGCTGCGCGTCCAAGGCCGGTCGGAGACCAGCTACCGGGCCGAGGTGGTGGAGTTGCTGCGCTGGGTCGGCCTCGGCGAGCGCATGCACGCCCTGCCGCCCCTCCTGTCGGGCGGCGAGAAGCAGCGCGCCGCCATCGCCCGGGCGCTGATCGCCCGTCCGGACCTGCTGCTGGCCGACGAGCCAACGGGCAACGTCGATCCCAGCCTCGGGCGCCGCCTGCTGCGGCTATTCTTGGAACTCAACAAGCTCGGGACCTCGGTGATCATCGCGACCCACGATTTCGGTATCATGGACGCCGTCGACGCCCGCCGCATGGTGCTGGGCGAAGGCGGGCTGCGGATCGAGGAATGAGCGCCCCCGCGACGGCCCGGCCCAAACCAGACTCCGCGTCCGGACCGGCGGATCCGGTCCTGCCCACGGGCCTACGCCGCAACGCCGCCCTGGTCCCCACCGACACCGCGGCCGGGCGGTCGCTGGCTGCCGTCATCGCGATCCTGACATTCCTGGCGGGCCTGTGCGCGGGCGCCGCCGAGATCGTCGCCACCAATGCCGGACAATGGCAGGGCGACGTCGCCCAGGAAGTCACGATCCAGGTACGGCCCGGCCCCGGCCGGGAGGTCGACGCCGACGTCGCCCGGGCCGAGACCATCGCCAAGTCCGAACCCGGGATCGCCGAGGCGCGGGTCTTCTCCAAGGCGGAGGCCGAGCGGCTCCTGGAACCTTGGCTCGGCAGCGGCCTCGATCTGTCGGACCTCCCGGTTCCGCGCCTGATCGCCCTCAAGCTCGCCGACGACCGGAGCGCGGACCTGAAGCGCCTGCGCACGCGCCTCACCGAGGCGCTTCCCGGCGTGGCGAGCCTCGACGACCACGCGCTCTGGCTCCAACGGCTCTCGACGGCGGCCAACGCGTTCGTGGGCATCGGCATCGGGATGGTGGTGCTGGTGCTGGTCGCCACCGGTCTGGCCGTCACATTCGCGACGCGGGGTGCCATGGCGGGCAACCGCGAGGTGGTGGAGGTGCTGCACTTCGTCGGCGCCGACGACGACTACATCGCCCGCGCGTTCCAGCGCCGGTTCTTCGGACTGGGTTTGCGCGGGGGTGCGATCGGCGCCGGCCTGGCGATCCTGGCCTTCGCGATCGCCGGATTGCTGGCCCGGGCGGCCCGTTCCGGCCCGGCCGGACAGGAGGTCGAAGCCCTGTTCGGCGCGGTCCAGGTCGGGCTGCGCGGTTATGCCAGCGTGATCCTGATCGGCGTGATCGCTTCGCTGGTCACGGGAATCGTTTCGCGGATCACCGTCCGGCGCTTCCTGTCCTGAGCGCGTAACAACATGGGCATGCACGGGAAACAGGGGGTCACGGCAAACCGTTAAGGGTTGGGAAAGGTTATCGCGGCGGTGTGGATGTGGTCGATCGGGCCGCCTCCGGGCCGCCGCATTCGACGCCGATCCTCCGGAGGATGACCACGCGGATGCAACGCGCACCGGCCCCCTACCCGACGGACGCCCTCGGCTGGGCCTGGAACGAGTGGGTTCTCCCGCGCCGCGTCTTCGTACCGGCCCGGTCCCATCCCCGGCACCGGCTCGCCGTATGGGCCTGTGGCCTCGCCGCCGGTGCCGGCAGCCTGGCCCTCTTCGTCGGCTTCCTGATCTTCGTCAGCGCGCTGGCCCGGCACGAGCGGAGCCCGGCCGATCGCGCCGACGGAATCGTTGCGCTGACCGGCGGGGCGCAGCGGATCGGCGACGCGATCGACCTGCTGGCCGGCGGCTACGGGCGGCGCCTGCTGATCACCGGCGTCAACGAGCGCACCAGCCGCGACGAGATCACCCGTCTGAACCCCACCCAGCGCGCCCTGATCGCCTGCTGCGTCGATCTCGACTACAGGGCCCGCAACACGATCGGGAACGCCATCGAGACCCGTCGCTGGATGCGGGCGCACCGCTTCAACACCGTCGCGGTGGTGACTTCGAACTACCACATGCCGCGCACTCTCATCGAGCTGGACCATGCGCTGCAGGACAGCGACCGCGTCCTGCCGCATCCGGTCGTGACCGAGGGTCTGGATGCCGACCGCTGGTGGCGGAGCCCGCCCACGGCCAGGCTTCTGGCCTCCGAATACGTGAAGTTCCTGGCGAGCTGGGTCCGCACTCGCTTCGAGGAGGATCCGGAGCGCTCCCGGGCGGCGATCCTGATCGGCCGCGGCAAGCCGGTGAAGATGGTCGCCGAGCCGCTCATGATGCGCGGACTCGATTGAGGTTCTCCGGTTAGGTTTCGTCGGCCGATCGATCGAACCGACCGGGTCATTGCGCGGCGCCGCAGGCGAGCCCTGAATCCCGGGCCGCCGACCGAGCAAAACCTTGATCTGTCTCAGTTATGGATCCCGGGTGCCGCTGCGCGGACCCGGAATGACAGGGCGGATTTTCGAGCGAGAAGCAGATGCGGCGACCACTACCCGAACGCGTGTTCTCGATACCAGACCTCAATGCGCGCCGCAGCGCGCCTTGATCGCCGCCGAGAATTCCCGATCCGAACCTTGAACCTGGGCGAGACTCTGGGCGCGCTCAGAACCCGAAAGGCAACGTCCGTAGACGCTCGCGACCCGGCGCATCGTATCGACGTGACGGCGCCAAACGCGGCAGTTCTTGGCATCGTCGCCATCCGCCTGCTCGAGTTGCTCCAGGGCCTGTCGCTGCATCGATTGCGCCACCAGGACATCTCGGCCGCACGTGGCTTCCCCCTGAGCCAGCGCGATGCCGGGTGCCACCCCGAGGATCACGAGGATCGCGGCGAGACGGAAGATCGGCATCAGGCGGCCTGCGGCGCCGTCGAGCGGGTCAGCAGAGCGTAGAGCGCGCTGGCATCGCGGGCGGCGCGGATGTGGTTGAGCATGCCAGGCTCGCGCAGGATCCGGGCGACCTGGGCCAGCGCCTTCAAGTGGTCTGCGCCCGCGCCCTCGGGTGCGAGCAGCAGGAACGCGATGTCCACGGGCTGCCCGTCGAGGGCCTCGAAATCCACCGGCTTGTCGAAGCGTGCGAACAGGCCGAACAACCGGTCGAGGCCCGGCAGCTTGCCATGCGGGATCGCCACGCCGTCACCGATCCCGGTCGAGCCGAGGCGCTCGCGCTGGAGCAGCGTATCGAAGACCGGCCGCTCGTCGAGCGCCGGCAGCCGGCGCACGGCCTGTGACGCGAGCTCCTGAAGCACTTGCTTCTTGGCGCGCGCGCGCAGCGACTGCACGACCGATTCGGGGTCGAGGAATTCCAGAATTGGCATCGATCGACCGTTGCCCCGTCACCCATCCACGTCGGAACGGGCCTCGTCGCAGAGGCGTCTTGGGCGACGCCTCTGACTATCAATGGGCCGGAGAACGGGCCGGTTCCGGCTCCGTTCCTCCCGGTCCACACGCGTCAGTCGACGGCGCCCGGCGGGTCCACCCAGCCGATCGCGCCATCGCTGCGCCGGTATACGACGTTGACGCGCCCGGTGCCAGCGTGGACGAACACAACCACCGGGGATCCCGTCATGTCGAGCGCGGTCACCGCCTCGCCGATGGTCCGGCGCTGCAGGGTTTTGGTGCTCTCGGCAACGATCGGCGGGTGGGCATCGCCGTCCTCCGGCTCGTCCTCGTCCACCTCGTCCGGCGGGGCGAACACAGCGTAGGCAGCCTCGATCGCCGCGGGATCGTTGGGGCCAGTGGCGTGCTGCTTCAACCGATGCTTGTAGCGGCGCAGGCGCGTCTCGAGCTTGTCGGCGGTCTGCTCGAAGCTCGACCGCGCGTCGTGGGCGACGCCGACCGCCTCGATGGTCAGCCCCGACACGAGGTGCAGGACGCAATCCGTACGGTAGGCCGTTCCGTCGCGCCGGAGCGTCACGTGGCCGGTGCAGGAATCGCTCATGTGCGAGTCGAGATACTTCGTCAAAGTCGCGGACATCCGCTCATCGACACGGCCGCGCAGACTCTCTCCGAGATCCACGCCGTGGCCTGTGACCCGCAACGATCCCATGCTTCCTCCCCCGTGCGATTCAGTCCCGAGAATTAGAGAGCCGGCTTGCTCTAAGTCAACGGAGTCGGGTCCGTTCCGTCCGGACCGCGGCTTAACCCTGGGTTCAGCCGGCCTCCCGGTATACAGGCACCGTTCCGACACCTGAGATGCAGGCCCTCATGACCACCGCCGACGGATTCGCCGCCGCCCCCACCCGCCGTGCCCTTTTGGCCGGAGCCGTGGGTATCGCCGCGGGATCCCTGCCGGCGATCGCACACGCGGCCGAGCCGGCCGGCGCCAACCCGGCGACGACCCTGCCGGGCGCCGGCGCGCCGTTCGAGGCCGGGACCCTCGCCGACATCGCCCGGGCCCGGGCCTCCGCTCCCTACGCGGCGCCGAAGACCGACGACGTGCCGGCGGTGCTGAAGGGGCTGTCCCGGGACGCCTACGAGGCGATCCACCCGGTGCCCGGCCGCGCGGTCTGGGCCGGCCGGGACTTCGGCTACGAGGTCGAGCCGCTGCTGCGCGGGTCGATCTTCGACACGCCGGTGTCGCTCTTCGTCGTGGAGAACGGGCTGGTGCAGCCGATCGCCTACGATAGGGACAGCCTGATCGCCGCCAACATCGCCCTGCCGGAGCTGAGCGCCGACACCGCCTTCTCGGGGTTCCGCCTGCGCGCCCGCTTCGGTGACGGGACCGAGCTGTCGAACTTCGCGCTGTTCCAGGGCGCCTCGTTCTTCCGCCTCGTGGCCGAGGGCCAGGATTTCGGCATCAACGCCCGGGCACTGGCCCTGCGGCCGGCCGATTCCCGCGGCGAGGAGTTCCCGCTGTTCCGCGCCCTGTTCATCGAGGCGCCCGCACCCGGGCAGCCGATCGTCGTGCACGCGCTGGTCGAGTCGGAATCGGCCGCCGCCGCGTTCAAGCTCACGCTGACGCCGGGCCGCGAGGCCTCCGTGGCCGGGATCGACGGCACCGTGTTCGCCCGGGCCGAACTCGACCACATCGGCCTCGGCGGCATGCAGGGCAGCTACCTGTTCGGTCCGCTCGACCGGCAGAAGGTGGACGACTTGCGCGCCGCCGCCTTCTCGGTGGAGGGGTTGGCGATCCGCAACGGCTACGGCGAGCCGATCTGGCGCCCGGTGCACAATCCCGAGGCGCTGCAGGTCTCGGCCTTCCTGGACCGGGGGCCGAAGGGTTTCGGCCTGATGCAGCGCGCCCGCTCGTACGACGACTTCGAGGACGACCGTCGGCACTGGGAGCGGCGCCCGTCCCTGTGGATCGAGCCGCAGGACGATTGGAGCGAGGGCGCGGTGACGCTCCTCGAGATCCCGAGCGATTCGGAGCTGAACGAGAACGTGTTCGCCTACTGGCGCCCGAAGGCTAAGCTCGCCAAGGGCGGCGAAATGCGCTTCCTCTGTCGCCAGCACTGGTCGAGGGGCTGGCCCGATCCGCTGCCCCCCGAGCTCGCCCGGGTGAAGGACAGCCGCTGCGGCCACGGCAGCGCCGGCAACCGGCGCCTGTTCGCGGTCGATTTCGAGGGTGACGGGCTGACCCGGCCCGAGGACATCGAGGTGGCGCTCAGCGCCTCCGCCGGGACGATCACCCGGCAGGATCGGTTCCCCTATCCCGAGCGCCGGACCCTGCGGGTGCTATTCGAGCTCGATCCCGGCAGCGAGCGGGCGAGCGAATTGCGCCTCGGGCTCCGGCGCGGACAGGAGCGGGCCAGCGAGACCTGGCTGTTCCGCTGGACGCCGTGATTTTCAATCGCCCATCACCCCGAGGATCACACCCCGCCGTGCGCCTGGACGAGACCACCACGTTGACGCCGCCCGCATCCAGCCCGGATGCCGGCACCGCGCGCCCTGAGAAGACTGCTGCGATGCCACCTGAGGCGCCCCTGGCGATGCCGGTGCAGGACCTCTCGACCTGGGATCGCACGGGCGGCCACCGGCCGGCGCGACCGCGAAAAACTCCCTGGGCGGCCCGGCTGTTCGTGTTCGGCGGCGCGCTGGCGCTCACCTTCTATGGCGGCTGGCAGATGGTCGAGACCGTGTCGGTCTCCGGCAGCCCGACCGCCTTGCAGCTCGTCCTGGTCGTGCTGTTCTGCCTGACCTTCTCGTGGATCGCCCTGGCCTTCACCAGCGGCCTGCTCGGCTTCGCGATGCTGCTGCGCCGGCCGCGCCCGGCCCCGGTCCCGACTGCGCTCCACACCCGTACCGCCGTGCTGATGCCGGTCTACAACGAGGCGACGGCCCGGACGTTCGCCGGCGTCGAGGCCATGCGCGAGGCCGTGGAGGCCACGGGGCTCGGCGACCACTTCGATTGGTTCGTACTCTCCGATTCGACGCAAGCCGACGCCTGGATCGCCGAGGAGCGCGCCTTCCTCGACCTGCGCCACCGCCTCGGCCCGGATGCCCGGCTGTACTACCGGCATCGGCCGAAGAACCATCACCGCAAGGCCGGCAATATCGGCGACTTCGTCACCCGCTGGGGCGGCCACTACGACCACATGCTGGTTCTCGACGCCGACAGCCTGATGAGCGGTCCGGCCGTGGTGGCGCTCGCGGCCGCCATGGAAGCCGACCCGGATTCGGGCATCGTCCAGACGCTGCCGCTGATCATCAACCGCAACACCCTGTTCGCCCGTCTCCAGCAATTCGCCGCCCGGATCTACGGACCGGTGATCGCCGCCGGGCTGTCCGCCTGGTCGGGTCGCGACGGCAATTACTGGGGCCACAACGCCATCATCCGCACACGGGCGTTCGCGCAGGCCTGCGGGTTGCCGGACCTGCCCGGTAAGCCGCCCTTCGGCGGCCACATCCTGTCCCACGACTTCGTCGAGGCAGCCCTGATCCGCCGCGCCGGCTGGGCGGTCTACATGCTCCCGCAACTGCCCGGCTCCTACGAGGAGAGCCCCCCTTCGCTGATCGACGTGGCGGTCCGCGACCGCCGCTGGGCGCAGGGCAACCTGCAGCACGCCCGGGTGATCGGCGCTGCCGGCCTGCACCCGGCCACGCGCCAGCACTTCGCCACTGGCATCGCCGGCTACCTCGCCTCCCCGCTCTGGCTCTGCCAGCTCGTGGTCGGTATCCTGCTGGTCCTGCAGACCGCTACGGAGCGGCCGGACTACTTTGGCGGCGCCGGGTTTTCGCCGGTCTTCCCGCGGTTCGATCCCGTCCGCGCGCTCCAGCTGTTCGGCCTGACCATGGCGGTCCTGCTGGCCCCGAAGCTCCTGGGCCTGATCCTGGCCCTCCTCGACGGACCGGTGCGGCGGGCCTGCGGCGGCGCCGGCCGGCTGATCCTGTCGAGCCTCGTCGAAGTCCTGCTGTCGGCCCTGGTGGCGCCTGTGGCCATGGTGATCCAGTCCGGATCGGTGATGGGTATCCTGCTCGGACGCGATACCGGCTGGAATCCGCAGCGCCGCGACGACGGCTCGATCCCGATGCGGGACATCGTGGCCCGCCATCGCTGGCATACGGCGCTCGGCCTGGTCGCCGGCATCGCGGCCTTCGCGCTCGCGACCTCACTGTTCCTCTGGATGAGCCCCACGATCCTGGGTCTGGTCCTGGCAATCCCGATCTCCTGGGCGAGCGGTCAGCTCGGCCTCGGGCTGGCACTCAAGCGCCGCCGCCTGCTCGCGACACCCGAGGAGGAGACCCCGCCGGAGATCGCCGTCCGGGCCGGCATCCTGGCGGCCCGCAACGCCAGCCAGGGGCTCGACGAGGCCGATGCACTCGCCGCGCTCCACGCCGATCCGGCGCTGGCCGAGGCCCATGCCCGCATGCTCCCCGTCGGCCTGTCACGGCCCCGGGGTGCCATCGACCCAGACCAGACCCTGGCCACCGCGAAGATTTGCGAGGCCGCGACCGTGACGGAGGCTCGGGCCTGGCTTTCTCCGAAGGAACGCATGGCGCTGCTTCACGACCGTGCCCTACTCGATCGGCTGGTACGGCTGGAGCACGACAACGCTCGGGAATGACGGACTGGAATACTGGGACGCGGATGCTTCGGGCTCGAAGTCCTGAAGCACCCGCTCACAGATACCTATCGCCGCACGGGCGGCGACAAGGCGCTGCGTTACTGGTAGGATTGAGTATCGTCGGCTGACCGCACGAGCGCCGATGGCTGAGAGACTCGTCTGGACTCCCGCTCGAACTGCACGGGGGTTTACCGATGCCGCGCTACTACTTTCACTACCAGGATCACTTGACCAGCCTCGACGAGGACGGTCTGGAGCTTGCCGACCAGAACGCGGCTCGTGTCCAGGCGGTGGTCGCCGCCGCCGAAATGCTGAAGGATCTCGGCGGAGCGTTCTGGGATAGCCCGAATTGGCGGTTCTGGGTCACGGACGAGAGCGGCGCGGAGATCTGCGCGCTGCGGATCGCGCCCGGCTAGAACGCGATCCCTAACGGTGGCCGCCGACTGCCGGGACAAGACGATGCGGATCAATCGGACCGAGCTCGCCGACCTTGGAACCTTCGTCGCCATCGCGCGCCACCGTAGCTTCAGGCGGGCGGGCCTTGCGCTTGGCGTCAGCGCGTCAGCATTGAGTCATGCGCTCAAGGCGATGGAGGCACGCCTCGGCGTCCGCCTCGTCAACCGCACCAGCCGGAGCGTGACCCTGACCGCGGCCGGCGAGGATCTGCTCGCTTCGCTCGACGCACCGTTCGCGGCGATCGGGAGCGCCCTCGACGTGCTCAACCGGCACCGGGAGCCGGCAGAGGCAACGGGGCGGATCCGCCTCAACGTGCTCGAACATGCGAGTACGCTCCTGCTCGCGCCGGTTCTGCCCCTCTTCCAAGCGCGTCATCCGCGGGTGGAGATCGACGTCCGGGTGTCCAACGATCTGCTCGACGTCGTGGAGACCGGGGCCGATGCGGGCATCCGCTATGGCGGAACGGTGCCCCAGGACATGGTCGCGCAACGCCTGTCGGCCGATCTGCGCTGGGTGGTGGTCGGCGCTCCTGGCTATCTCGACCGGAATGGAACGCCCGACCATCCGTCCGACCTCTTGGCACACCGGTGCTTGCGCATTCGCCTCGGCGACGAGAGCCTCTACCGGTGGGAGTTCGAGAAGGGGTCCGAGGCGCTCGCGCACGACGTTCCGGGCGCGGTGACGATCGACAACACGCAATTCGCCCTGACGCTCGCAATGTCGGGCGGCGGCCTCGCCTATCTCCCGGAGCCCTGCGTCGGACCGGCCGTCGCCCGAGGCGACCTGCGCATCGTGCTGGCGGACTGGGCCCCGACGGGCGCGGGCTTCCACCTCTACTATCCCGGACGCCGCCAACTCCCGACGGGATTGCGCCTCCTCCTGGACCTGATCCGCGCGGTGAAACCGCTCGGCCTGTAGAGGTGGCGCCACCCGGCAATGAGTTCGACTCATCGATCCGATGAGGAAGGGACGGCTGACCGGCGACCCGTCCAGAGTCTACGTCGAGCACCTCATCGAGGTCAGCGAAGAGATCGAGACATGCGCCGTTTCACCGGGAAGGTCGCCTTCATCACGGGCGCAGCCAGCGGCATCGGCCGCGCCGCCGCGCTCGCCTTCGCGCAGGAGGGCGCGCGCGTCGCGATCAGCGACCGCACGGAGGCTCCGCTGGAGCAGCTTCGCGGCGAGATCGAAGCGGGCGGCGGTGAGGCGCTGGCGATCCGCTGCGACGTGTCGGTGCCGGAGGACGTGGAAAACGCGGTGGCTGCCACCGTCGAGCGATTCGGCAGGCTCGACTGCGCCTTCAACAACGCCGGCGTGGAGAACACGGCCGCTCCGGTCCACCGGATCGCCCTGGACGCGTGGGACCGGATCATCGCCATCAACCTGCGCGGCACGTTTCTGTGCATGAAGCACGAGATCGCGCAGATGCTGCGCCAGGGCGGCGGCGTAGTGGTCAACACCGCGTCCGGCGCCGGCATCCGGGGCGTGGCGGGCGGGGCGAGCTACGCCGCCTCCAAGCATGCCCTGATCGGGCTCACCAAGTCGGCCGCCCTCGACTATGCGAAATCGAACATCCGGGTGAACGCCGTCCTGCCCGGGAACATCGCGACGCCGATGATGGACCGCTTCACCGGTGGCGATATCCAGAAGGCGATCGACCTCGAGCCGGTCGGGCGGCTGGGCAGGCCCGAGGAGATTGCGGAAGCCGTCCTTTGGATGTGTTCCGACCTCGGCGCCTTCGTGACCGGTGCGTCGATTTCGGTCGATGGCGGTTGGTCGCTCTGAGGGACGTTTACGCGACGACGGAGGATCGATCGAATGGACATCAAGCGCAGCGGACGCCAGCCGTCGGGCCCGGGACCGTCCGAGTGGTTCACCGGCACGGTACGGATCGACCCGCTCCACAGCGCGCCCGATCCCGCACGCGTCGCCATGGCGAGCGTGACCTTCGAGCCAGGTGCGCGAACCGCGTGGCACACGCACCCCCTCGGTCAGACGCTGATCGTGACCTTCGGGCGCGGTTGGGTCCAGCGCGAGGGCGGTGCGGTCGCGGAGGTCGCGCCGGGCGACGTGATCTGGTTCGAGCCCGGCGAGAAGCACTGGCACGGTGCCACGGCGACGACGGCGATGACCCATATCGCCATCCAGGAGCGGCTGGACGGCCAGGCCGTGACCTGGCTGGAACAGGTGGGCGACGACTCGTTTCACGGCCCGTGACGCGGTTGCTCGCATCACGGGCCGAGTTGCTCGGAGCCGAGCGCTCTGTTCGACACGCACGCTGTCGCCGGACCGGCCCTACATCCGCGGCGGTGTCGGATTGGCCCACGTGAGGGCTGATTAACCATTCAGCACCTAGGGTCGGCTCAGCCCAAACGGAGCTGTCCATGACCCTGGTGTTCGCGTTCCTGCTGCTGCCCCTCGCCCTGGCCATCGTGCTGGCCCGGGGGGAGCCGGTGCGCACCATCAGCTGCCTCGGCGCCATGGGCGTCGGCTGCTTCATCGCCTGCTGGAGCGTGATGGGATTGCTGCGTCATCGCGCCTGACGCCCGGCGCGCTACAGGAAGCCGCTGGCCCGGGGAGCGCCGGCGAGATGACGTCCGGCCCGGGCAACGAGCTGCGCGAACGCCATCGCGGCCGCCGTGGCCTGCGCCCGAGACGGGAAGCCCCGCCGCGACTCGGCTATCGGCTCCTCGGTCTCGTTCATGAGAACCCAGGTCCAGCGCGTCCGGTCGGTGGCGCGGATCTCGAAGCGCATGGGCTGCTCGCCGGTCCAGAACAGGCCGCCCCGATTCCGGCACCGATCGGTGACGGGGTGATGACGGGCGGCGACGAATCCTCAGCCGACCGGCTCAGCCTCGCGCCTCGGACCCTGGGCAGCGTCGCCGGAGATGTTTGCGCGGCGACGGCGCCGCACGCGTTTGGGGATACGCTAGCGCTGCTGCATCTCGGGCGTTCGATCGCCAATCCGTCGTAGCGATCGCGCGTCCCGAACTTCATCCCCGCCGGCAATGCCGCGAGCGCTAATGGGGGGCGGCCGCCCGGCGCCTTGCATCCGACCGCGCGGAGGCTATGGCAGGGCCCCGCCCCTCGCCCGTCGGAGCCCGCATGATATCCGTGACCGCGCTGATCGCCCAGGAACTCGGGGTTGGGGAGGCGCAGGTCGCCGCCGCCGTTGCGCTCCTCGACGGCGGCGCGACGGTTCCGTTCATCGCGCGCTACCGCAAGGAGAATACCGGGGGGCTCGACGACACGCAGTTGCGCAAGCTCGACGAGCGGCTGGTCTACCTGCGCGACCTCAACGACCGCCGCACCGCCATCGTGGCGAGCGTGCGCGCCCAGGGGAAGCTGACCCCGGTGCTCGCCGCCGCCCTCGACGCCGCCGACACCAAGGCGCGCCTCGAAGACCTCTACCTGCCATTCAAGCCGAAGCGCCGCTCCAAGGCGCAGACCGCCCGGGAGGCCGGGCTCGAGCCTCTGGCCCAGGCGCTGCTGACGAAGCCCGAGATCGCACCCGAACGCGCCGCCGCGGCGTTCGTGTCCGCCGAGACGGGCATCGCCGACACCGAGGCGGCGCTGGAGGGCGCCAGGGCCATCCTGATCGAGCACCTCGCGGAGGATGCCGATCTGGTTGGCCGCTTGCGCGCGGATTTCTGGCGGAGCGGCCAGCTAACGTCGAAGATCCGCAAGGATAAGGTCGCGGAAGGCGCGAAGTTCTCGGATTACTTCGAATGGAGCGAGCGCCTGGAGCGGATGCCTTCGCACAGGATCCTGGCGATCTTTCGCGGAGAACGCGAAGGCATCCTGGACGTCGCCCTCACCGCCGACGGTGAAGAATCGGACCCCGGCCGCCCAGGCCCGTTCGAGACCGCGATCTGCAGCCGGCATCGCATCGCCGCGCGGGGCCGGCCGGCCGATGCCTGGCTGCTGGACGTCGTGCGGGTCGCCTGGCGCACCAAGATCCGCACCGGGATCAAGCAGGATCTGCGGACCCGACTGTTCGAGCGCGCCGAGGACGAGGCCGTGAAGGTCTTCGCCGGCAACCTGAAGGATCTGCTGCTCGCAGCTCCCGCGGGCGGGCGGGCGACGTTGGGGCTCGATCCGGGTTTCCGGAACGGCGTGAAGGTCGCGGTGGCGGACCGGACCGGGCGGATCGTGGCGGTGGAGACCACCTATCCGCACGAGCCGCAGCGGCGCTGGAAGGAGGCGGTCGCGAGCCTCGGACGGCTCTGCCGCACGCACAAGGTCGAGCTGATCGCCATCGGCAACGGTACCGCCTCCCGGGAGACCGAGCGGCTCGCCGCCGAGATCGTGGCGGCCAATCCCGACCTGACGCTCGCCAAGGTCACGGTCTCGGAGGCCGGCGCCTCGGTCTACTCGGCCTCGGAGATCGCCTCGCGGGAACTGCCCGATCTCGACGTGTCCCATCGCGGTGCCGCCTCGATCGCCCGCCGACTGCAGGATCCCCTCGCCGAACTGGTGAAGATCGATCCCAAATCGATCGGTGTCGGCCAGTACCAGCACGACATCAGCGAGGCGAAGCTGTCGCGGCAGCTCTCAGCGGTGGTCGAGGACGCGGTGAACGCGGTGGGCGTCGATGTGAACACCGCCTCCCCGGCCCTGCTGGCACAGGTCTCCGGCCTCGGCACGTCGATGGCGGACAGGATCGTGGCGCATCGCGACGCGAACGGCGCGTTCCGGACGCGCACGGCGCTCAAAGCGGTCCAGGGCCTCGGCCCGAAGACGTTCGAGCTGGCTGCCGGATTCCTGCGCATCCAGGGCGGGGACGATCCCCTCGACGCCTCGGGCGTCCACCCGGAATCCTACCCCGTGGTCCGCCGGATCCTGCAGGCGACCAAGAGCGACATCCGTGTGCTGCTGGGCAACGCTGCGGCCCTGAGCCAGCTCTCCCCCGAAGCCTTCGCGGATGCGCGCTTCGGCACCCCCACCGTGCGCGACATCATCAGCGAGCTGGAGAAGCCCGGACGCGATCCGCGCCCCGCCTTCAAGACCGCGAGCTTCGAGGAGGGTGTCGAGAGCATCGGCGACCTCCGCCCCGGCATGCAGCTCGAAGGCGTCGTGACGAACGTCGCCGCCTTCGGCGCCTTCGTGGATATTGGCGTCCACCAGGACGGGCTCGTCCACATCTCGGCGATGGCGCGCCGTCGCATCGCATCGCCCGCCGAGGTGGTCCGGACCGGCGAGGTGATCCGGGTGCTGGTGCTCAACGTCGATGTCCCGCGCAAGCGCATCGCCCTGTCGATGCGGCTCGACGACCCGATCGAGCCCGGCTCGCCGGTGCGGCGCCCCGGCGAACCGGCGCCGGACCCGAAGCGAATGCGCTCCGGTCCACCCGCGGAGACCGGGGGCGCCCTCGCGGATGCGCTCCGCCGGGCGGGGACGACGCCCGGCAAGCGAAGCTGAGAACGCCTTCGTCCGGACAGAACCGGACGCGGCACGAACGGAAACGGCCGGGGCGAGGCCCCGGCCGTTCCGATCGTGCGTGAGCCGAGGCTTACCGCAGGAGCTGCAGGATACCCTGCTGCGCCTGGTTCGCCAGCGACAGGGCCGAGATGCCCAGCGACTGACGGGTGGACAGGGCCTGCGAGTTCGCAGCCTCCTGGTTCAGATCGGCCGAGGTCAGGTTCGACGCGCCGGTATCGAGCACGTTGATCAGGTTCTTGCTGAAGTCCTGACGGTTCTGCACCACCGACAGGTTCGAACCGAAGGTCGAGGCGTCGGTGCGCAGCTGGCTGGAGGCGGTCGTCAACTTGCCCAGCGTCGTGTTGATGTCGGAATTGAGCAGGAAGTTGCCCTGCCCGATCGTCGACGTCTTCGCCGAGGTGCTGGTGATCGAGGTCAGCCCCAGACCGCTCGAGGTCTCGTCGGTCGCGCTGACCGTGAGGTTCGAGTTGCCCTTCGGGTTGAAGTTGATCGTCAGGTTGTTGTTGTCGCCCTTGCCGTTGATCAGGTTCGTGCCGTTGAAGCTCGAATCGCCGGCGAGCTGATCGATCTGGGTCAGCAGGCTGTTGTACTGCGAGGCGAGCGTCGCCCGGGCCGTCACACCCGACACGCTGAGGTCCGAACTCTGGCCGGCCGCGGCGGTGGTGCCGTAGGTCGGGCCGGAGGACGCCGTGCCGCCCGAGAAACCGAGCGCCGTCTGGTCGGCCGAGGTCTTGAATTCCACGTCCGAGGACGCGTTCATCACGATCTTGGTGCCGTCCGTGCTCTTCGAGAAGCTGCCGGCGCCGACCGCGGTGTTGAGCTTGGTCAGGGCCTGGTCGAGGGTGTCGGTCGTGGCCAGCGCGACGGTAGTCGCCGAGCCGTTCACGTAGAGGTTCAAGGTGGTGGCGGTGGCCGGGGCCGAGTAGGCGGTCGAGGCGGTGCCGGTGGTGGTGATCTGCGTGGACAGCGCCTGGTTGGCGACCGACTTGGCCTGATCGACCAGCTTCTGGATCGAGGTGATGCCCTGGTTGGCGGCCTGGATCGACTGGATCCCGTTCGAGATACCGTCGAGCAGGTTGCCGAGATCGCCCGAGCGCTGGCTGAGGGACTGGGAGGTGAAGAAGCTCACCGGGTTGTCGAGGGCCGAGGAGACCTTCAGGCCGGTGGAGAGCCGGTTCTGAGTGGTCGCGGTCAGCGAAGCCGTGTCCTGCAGGGAGAGCAGGTTCTGGCGGGTGGCGGCGGTGAGGGTGACGCTGGAAGACATCGGGACGATCCTTTTGATCGAGAAGCCGTCTTATTGGCGGCTCCTGCGATGTATCGCCCAACCGCTTGCCGAGATATTAATTCGATCTCTCAAAAAATGTATCTGCGCGGCATGGTTAAAAATATTTATCCGAGATTGAACGCGGGCGGTATTTTCAGATATTTGGATCGAATACTGTGATCGCGAAGTCAGAACTCCAAAATCGTTGCGGCAATAAGCACCATCCCCGGGCGACTATGTTCAGAATGTTGTTTGTTTTCGCACTTGGAGACGCCGTAGACCGTTTCCGTTATTGCTCTGGATATCATTCCCAGATTACCGCAAATCCGAACGTCGCCTCCTGACGCTCTGGTCCGTCACAGGCGTGCTGTCGTGAGCCATTGGCGGCCCGTCTGAACGACCAGCGAGTGCACGGCATGCGCTTCGAACAGTTCGATCTCAGAGCGCTCGCCGTTGAGAAGCATACCGGTTCGGCATCGGCGAACGGTTCGAATCCAGGACCTCGGGCCGCGCGCGCAGGCACTCAGCGCCACATAGGGTGACCGGTCCATCCCGATCATCGCTGCATTGCAGGACGGGAGGGCGCCTCGTCGCAATGCGGCCGTCACGCGGGACCGGAGACCCGGATCGTCAGCCGGCCATCGGAGAAGCCCGCTGCCGGCTGTGCCGTCAGACCTGCGCGCCGGACAGCCAGTCGCGCCACATGCCCCGGAACGCCGTCGCGACATCCTCGGCCAAGCTGGCGTGGTCCATGAGCGCGCTGCCATGCAGACGCTCGCGAAGGCCGTTCCGGATCGCGCGAAGGCGCTCCGGATTCGTCGCCAGGTCTCGGGCGATCGCCACGTAGGCGTCCTCGGTGTCGGCGATCAGATCGGGAAGGTCCATCGCCGTGAGCACCGAGACCCCGGTGCGTGCCGCCGCGTGTGCGCCACGCAGGGTCACGAACGGTACCCCCATCGACAGGGTGTCGTAGCTCGTGGTGCCGCCGTTGTACGGGTACGGATCCAGGGCGATATCCACCCTGTGGTAGAGTTCGTGATAGCCGCTGTTCACGCGCGGCTGGAAGTTCACCCGATCGAGGGGCATCCCGGCTGCGGCGAGGCGCTTATCGACCGCCTCGCGGACTTCCACGGTCCCGATGTCGCCCACCACCATGAACAGACGCGCGTCAGGCACCGCCAGCAGGATGTCGGCCCAGGTCTTCAGGGCCGCGTCGCACACCTTGGTCAGGCGGTTGAAGCACCCGAAGGTGATGTATCCCGCATCCTCGAAAGGCGCGCGCTCGCGGACGGGTGGCAGGTCGTCGACGCCCCTATAGGTCGCCGTGACCCGCGGCAGGCGCCAGAGGCGCTCCGCGTGCAGGGGCTCGGCCAGGCCGGGCGGGTCCGTGATCGGGTCGGTCAGGCGATAGTCGATGGCGGAGAGGCCGGTGGTGCCGGGATGCCCGATCCAGGTGACTTGGACGGGCGCGGGCTTGCGGGCGAACACGAGCAGACGGTTGCCGGCGCTATGCCCGGAGAGATCGACCAGGATGTCGATCCGGTCGGCCTCGATCCTGTCAGCCGCGGCGTCGTCGTCCAGGCAGGCGAGGTTGGTCCAGCCGTCGAACAGCGGCTTGAGCCGCTCGGAGACCGCGTCCTCGCTCGCGTGGGTCATGTAGGCCTGTATCGAGAAGGCCTCCCGGTCGGCGGCGCACAGGTACGGCTCGAAGAAGCGGACCAGCGCGTGGTTGCAGAAATCGCCAGAGATGAAACCGATGCGCAGCCGGCGCTCGGGGTCGCGATCGTTGGCGAAGGGGCGGCGGCGCAGCAGCGGATCCGCGTAGCGGCGGCCATAGGCCAGCGCGTCTTCGGCGTATTCCGTGTGCGGAATATCCGCAGCGTAGAGCTTTGCGAACAGGCGGTTGGAGGCGACGAACAGCTTCGACGGGTCGAGACCGAGGGCGCGGTCGAACGCCTCCACGGCCTCGCCCAGGCGCCCGAGGGCCAGCAGGGCGCTGCCGCGGTTGCTGTGCGCGCCGGCATTCCCGGGCTCGAGCACGATCGCCCGCTCGGCATGCCGCAAGGCCTCGCCGTACCGGAAGCGCCGCTGATAGACCCCGGCGATGTTGGCATGGGCAATCGCGAGATCGGGATCGAGTTCGAGAGCCTTCTCGAGCGCAGAGATGGCGCCGTCATGGTCGCCGCGGTTGGTCAGGACCGAGCTGAGCCCGCTGAAGAACAGCGGGTTCTTCGGCTCGCGGTAGAGCGCGATGCTGATCAGGTCGTAGGCCAGCTCGGGCCGGTTCGTCCGGGCCGCGATGGCGCCGGCGAGATAGGTCGCGTGGGCGTGGCTGTCGTCGAGGAGCAGAACCAGGTCGAGCAGGGCCTCCGCCGGACGGAACTCGCCCTGGTCGTAGCGGATCTGCGCCGCCGCGAAGGTACGCTCCATGAAGGCGGCGTCGAGCGGTTGAGCCTCAGGCCCGAAACCCTGCGCCTTGTAGCGCTCCAGGATCGCTCGCGCATCGGGCTGCCGTTCGACGGCCAGCAACGCGGTGGCGAGCGCCAGCCAGTAGCCCGGCCGCTCCGGGGCACCTCGCAGCGCCGCGACGAAATGGGTCACGGCCTTTTCGGGCGCGCGGCTGGCTGCGATCTGGCCGAGTTCGTAATGCGCTTCGGGATGATTGGGCTCGGCATCGAGCACGCGGCGCAGGCTGGACTCGGCCCGATCGAATCGCCCCGAGGCGCGATGGTCCCGAGCCTTCGTGAGGCTGCGCATGGCAGCCGCCCCCGACGCAGCACCGCGTGCCCGCCCGCCATACTGATCGAGCATTCCGCGCCCTCCCGTCGCGCGGAGATTGCGAATGCATCGTTAAGGCCGCGTAAATCTGGCCCTGAACAGCTTTATCGTGCGTATCGGACCACATCGGATCCGCCGAGCGAGCCAGTGCAACGTATGTCCGGTGTCGAGGGTCCACTTCGCAGGCAGGCACGGTGGCGGAAGGGGTGGGATTCGAACCCACGGTAGAGTTGCCCCCACGGCGGTTTTCAAGACCGCTGCCTTAAACCACTCGGCCACCCTTCCCGGCCGCGCCTGCGGCACACCGGTTATGGCGGCCCCGGGCGCCGCGTCAACCGCAGAACGAGCGGTTGACCTGTCTCCGCATTCCGCCTATCTCACCGCCCACGCCTGAGCCGACACGTCGGCGCGGACGTTGCTCGGTTGCGCCGACCTTGGGCCGACAGACGCGATGGGGGATAGTTTAACGGTAGAACGGTGGACTCTGACTCCTCTAGTCCTGGTTCGAATCCAGGTCCCCCAGCCATCGAATTCAGCCCGCCCGGTCAGTGACTTGGCGGGTTTTTCGTTGCCTGAATGCGCTCAGCAGCCGGTTTGACAACATGTGCAGGTTTGCCACCGCCTGCAGCGCAACGCGGGCTGACTTACGCGCGATACCGCTGGAACACGAAGTCCTTGTTCATGGTGCCTCGCTCCCCGGTCACAGCATCGTAGACCCCTTATTCCTCGGCTCAATTTAGCTGAGATTGGAGTAAGCTCCAAACACCCTGGTATCTCTCCTCGAAATATCAGTATCCGGACGTCAACTCCCGAACGGCGCTCATCCGCTTGAGGATGATGCTGGCGTTCACGCCACCGAACCCGAAACCGTTCGAGAGCGCGTAGTCCACGGTGGTGTGCCGAGCCTCCGGTCCGATGAGATCCAGGCCTGTCGCGCCCTCGTCGGGATCGGTCAGATTGAGGGTGGGCGGCAAGATTCCTTCGCGCAATGCCTGCACCGTGATGATCGCCTCCAGCCCGCCGGCGGCACCGAGGAGGTGACCGGTCGCGGACTTCGTCGAGGAAATGGCCGGTCCGTCCTCGGCGAAGACGGACCTGAGTGCCGCCAGCTCCCCCGAATCGCCGACCGATGTCGCGGTCGCGTGCGCGTTGACGTAGCCGATGGCGGCGGGCTCCAACCCTGCCATGGCCAGGGCCGTGGTGATCGCCTGGCGGGCGCCGCTGCCATCCGCGGGGCCGGCGGTGAGGTGGTAGGCGTCGGCGCTTGTGCCGTACCCGACCAGTTCGGCCAGCGGGACCGCGCCACGCGCCTGCGCGTGCGTCAGCGTTTCCAGCACGAGGATGCCGGCGCCCTCGCCCATGACGAAGCCGTCGCGGCTTCGGTCGAACGGCCGCGACGCTGTGGCTGGCGTGTCGTTGAAGGCCGTCGAGAGGCTGCGCGCGGCGGCGAAGCCGCCGAGCGCGACGCGTGTGACGCAAGCTTCGGCACCGCCGCAGACGACGACATCGGCCTCGCCGGCGCGAATGAGGCGCATGGCATCTCCGATGGCTTGGACACTCGCCGCGCAGGCGGTGACGGGAGCCCCGAGCGGTCCCTTGAAGCCGTAGCGGATGGAGACATGGCCGGCGGCCAGGTTGACCAGGAAGGCCGGCACCGTGAACGGCGACAGGCGCTGCGCACCGCGGGTGCGCACGGTCTCCACGGCGTCCGTAATGGTCTGGAAGCCCCCGATGCCGGAGGCCACGATGGTCGCGGTGCGGACCCGCTCCCGCTCGCTGGAGGGTTTCCAGCCCGACTGCCGAAGCGCCTGTTCCGCGGCCGTCAGCGTGAACTGGATGAACCGGTCCATCTTGCGGAGGTCCTTGACCGGGATGAGGGCGCCCGGATCGAACCCGTCCGGATCCTCATCCCGGGACGGCACGAGCCCGGCAACCTTCGCATCGATGTCGGGGACGAGGTCGTCCGGCAAGCGCCGCAAGCCGGATTCCGATGCGACGAGCCGGCGCCACATTCCTTCGACGCTGCAGCCGAGCGGGGAGACGACGCCCATTCCCGTGACCACGATCCGTTCGCGCATCTTCATCCTCTCGCGGAGTTCTGGGTATGCCGCGGACGGCGCACGGCACATGCGGATCCCGGCAGGAGCGGTACGGTCGCGCGTTCAGGCGAAGAGGACGCACGTGCGGGAGATGCGGGCCGTGCCGGCCTGGTGGACGTCATCCGGTGACGGCAGACTGCGCCGCCTGGATCAGTTCGCTCGCGAGAGCCTCGTCGTCGACCGCCCGCGCCAACACGACGGCGCCGACGATCGTCGACAGCGTCGCCAGGGACCGTTGCCTACGGCGCTCCTTGGCTGCCATGGGCGTCAGGCCGGCGAGGATGTCGGCCAAATACCGGACGCCGTCGGTGAACCGGGCCCGGACGGGGCTGCCGATCGGCTCGCGCGCGACGTCGTTCGCCAGGGCCGCGAGCGGACAGCCTTTACCGGGCGTCTGGACGTGCCCGAGGGACAGGTAGTTCGCGATGAGGTCATCCAGACTTCCGAGGCGCTCCTTGGAGCCCGCGCGCGCGCTGTCGAACGCCTCGGCGGCAAGGGCCTCCTTGTTGGAGAACTGACCGTAGAACCCGCCATGAGTCAGGCCGGCCGACGCCATGATGTCGGCCACCCCGACGCCGTGGAGGCCCCGTTCCCGAAACAGTGCCGCGGCGACCTCGACGACGCGGCGGCGGTTGAGCTTGGCCTGCTCTTGGGAAACTCTGGGCATGACCTGATCCTTCGGCGTTCCTGCTACCGATATAGATGCGTCTGATCATCTAAAAAAGGGCGTGACCGGTTACCCGTCGATGGGGTCCGGCAACCGAGCGGCGCGCCCGACGACGCGGATCGAGAATTTCGATCGACCGCGCCTTCGATGCAGAACGCGCGGTCCGCGAAGTCCGGGCTACGCCTCGGACCGGATCGGCAATGCGCCGGAGCCGGCGGCGGCGCTGTCCGTGCGGGGTTCCCGGGCCACCCGGAACCACAGGGCGTAGAGCGCCGGCAGGAACAGCAGCGTCAGGAGCGTGCCTACGCCGACGCCGCCGATCAGGACGTAGGCGAGCGCCCCCCAGAACACCGAGTGCGTCAGCGGGATGAAGGCCAGCATCGCGGCAGCCGCCGTGAGGATCACGGGCCGCGCCCGCCGCACGGTGGATTCCACGATAGCCTCGTAGTCCGATAGGCCGGAGGCCCGGTCGTGATGGATTTGATCCACCAGGATCAGCGTATTGCGCATCAGGATCCCCGACAACGCGATCAATCCCAGGATCGCGTTGAACCCGAAGGGCTGCTGGAAGATCAACAGCGTGGGCACCGCCCCGACGAGACCCAGCGGCGCGGTCGCGAACACCATGAACATGGTCGAGAACGACCGGACCTGCAGCATGATGACCGTCAGCGTCACGATCAGCATCAGGGGGAAGACCGCCACCAGTGCGTTCATCGCCTTCGCGCTCTCCTCCACGGCACCGGCCGTGTCGATCCGGTAGCCCGGCGGCAGCTTCGCCTTGATCGGGTCGAGGAGCGGCAGCACCTGCGCGTGGATGTCCGGCGGCTGCTTGCCGTCGAGCACGTCGCCCTGCACCCGGATGTAGGTCTGGCGATTGTAGCGCTTGAGCACCGCATCCTCGTTGCGGCTCTCCAGATGCGCCACCTGGGACAGTGGCACCTGGCGCCCGTCATGGGTGGCCAGCGTGAGGTCGCCGATCTCGCCGAGCGAGCGACGCTCCGGGCCGGGGCTGCGCAGGAGCACGTCGACGGAGCGCAGGTTCTCGCGGACCTGGGTCGCGGGCGTCCCGTTGAGGTAGCTCTGCAGTTGCTGGCCAGCCTCCTTCGGGGTCAGGCCGATCAGGCGCAGGCGCTCCTGGTCGAGGACGAGGTGCAGGCTCGGGGTCTTGTCACCCCAGTCCAGGTGCACGAGCCGCATGTTCGGGTTGGAGGCCATGGCCTCGGCGACCTCGGCCGCGATGCCGCGGATGACGTCGAGATCCGGCCCCACCACGCGGAAGGCGACCGGAAAGCGGATGGGCGGCCCGAACACGATCTGCAGCACGCGCACGCGCGCCTCGGGGAAGAGGCCGTCGCTCACGAGCTTGCGGACCTTGAGCCGAAGGGCGTCACGGGCTGCGGCGTCGGCGGTCTGCACCACGATCTGCGCGAAGGCGGGGTCGGGCAGCTCCGGGTCGAAGGACAGCACGAAGCGGGGCATGCCCTGGCCGATGTAGCTGGTGATCTCGCGCGCCTCGGGCAGCTGACGCACGGCCGCCTCGACCTTCTTCACGCTGGCCTCGGTGGTCGCGAAGGCCGCGCCCGTCGGCAGGGTCACCTCGACGATGAGTTCCGGGCGCTCCGAGTTGGGGAAGAACTGCTTCTCGACCTTGCCCATGCCGACCACCGCCACCGCGAACAGCGCCACGGTGATGCCGGCCGCCATCCACTTGTGATCGACGGAGGCCCGCACGATCCGACGCAGGCGCTGGTAGTTCCTCGTGGCGTAGATTGCCGCGTGGCCGCCTTCCACCGTCTTGATATTGGGCAGGAGCTTGACGCCGAGATAGGGCGTGAAGGTCACGGCCACGATCCACGAGATGATCAGCGAGAAGCCGACCACCCAGAAGATGTTGCCGGCGTATTCGCCCGCCGTGGAGGCGGCGAAGCCCACGGGCAGGAACCCCGCGATGGTGACGAGCGTGCCGGTAAGCATCGGCGCGGCGGTGGCGCTCCAGGCATGGGTGGCCGCCTCGATGCGGTCGGCGCCCTCCTCCATGCGCACCACCATCATCTCGATGGCGATGATGGCGTCGTCCACGAGCAGGCCGAGCGAGATGATCAGAGCCCCGAGGGTGATGCGGTCGAAATCCCGCCCGGTGACCATCATCACCACGAACACGGCCGCGAGTGTGATCGGAACGGCGAGCGCCACGACGATGCCGACCCTGAACCCGAGGGCGACGAGGCTGACCACGATGACCACGGACAGCGCCGTGAAGAACTTCACCATGAACTCGTGGATGGCCTCGTCGATCACCTTGGCCTGGTCGGTGATCTTCGTGAACGTGATGCCTGTCGGCAACGCGTGGTGGATCGCCACCTCCTCGGCGTTCAACGCTTCGCCGAGCTGCAACCCGTTGAAGCCGGGCTTCATCACGAGGCCGAGCATCAGGGCCGGTTCGCCGTCGTTGCGGATCGCGAAGACCTTCGGATCCTCGTAGCCGCGTTTCACCTCGGCGATGTCGCCGAGCTTGAGGCTGCGGTCGCCCGCACTCACGGGCAGGTTTCGCAGGACGTCCAAGCTGTCGATGGCACCGTCGAGGCGCAGGTAGACCCGGGGTCCGGCGGTCTCGACGAAGCCTGCCGGGGTCACGTCGTTCTGGTTGGCCAGAGCGGTCAGGAGCTGCTGGCCAGTGATGCCGAGCGTCGCGAGGCGCTGATAGGAGATCTCGACGAAGATCTTCTGCGCCTGCTCGCCCAGGATGTTGATCTTCTCGATCCCCGGCACCCGCAGCAGGCGCTGGCGCAGATCTTCGGCCTTCAGCACGAGGTTCCGGTGCGGCAGACCCTGGGCCTGGAGGGCGTAGAGCGCGAAGTAGACGTCCGAGAACTCGTCGTTGAACAGCGGCCCCATCACACCACGCGGCAGGGTGGACGCCTGGTCGGACAGCTTCTTGCGGGCCTGATAGAACTCCGACTGGAGCTTGGCCGGCGGCATGCTGTCCTTGAAGTAGACCTTCATCAGCATGAGGCCCGGCCGAACCGTGGTCTCGACGCGGTCGTAGTAGACGAGTTCCTGCAGGCGCTTCTCCAGGGGGTCGGCCACCTGCCGCTGCATCTCGTCGGTGGTGGCGCCGGGCCATGAGGCCGAGACGGCCATCGTCTTGACCGTGAAGGCCGGATCCTCGGCGCGGCCGAGCTTCTGGAAAGCGAAGAAGCCGGCGGCCGTCACCGCGATGATGAGGAAGAGCGTGACGGCCCGCTCGCGGACCGCCAGGGCTGAGAGGTTGAAGCCGGTCATCGGGCGACTCCCGTCAGGCTCGGGGGCGCTTGGCGCACGGTCTCTCCGGCCTTCAGGAGATGCGCGCCGAGCGACACGATGCGGTCGCCGGGGCTGAGGCCGGACACGACCTCGGCATCTTCCTCGGACATGCGGGCGACAGAGACCGGTTGGGCGGAAACCGTCTTCGTGCCGGCATCGAACTTCCAGACGGCCGAGCCCTGCCCCAGGTCGAACAGGGCCCCGAGCGGCACCTCGACCGAGGCGGAACGTCCGGTTTCCGCCGGCTTGAGCCGGAGCGTCACGGTCGCGCCCAGCGGCGCATCCTCGCCGCCGCCGGCGAGGATGTAGCGTGCCCTATAGGTACGGGTGGCCGCGTCGGCGGTTGCCGACAGTTCGCGCAGCCGCGCCGGATAGGTCGTCTCGCCCTCGGCGTAGAGCGTCGCCGAGGCGGTGCCCCGTGCCAGGTGGCGGCTCGCCTCCGGCAGGAACACCTCCGCCTCGCGGGCACCATCGCGCGCCAGCTTGACGACGGTCTGGCCGGCGGCGACCACCTGACCGGGTTCGGTCGGAACCTCCATGACGACGCCATCGGCATCCGCCTGGAGTTCGGAGTAGCCGGCCTGGTTTGAGACCTGGCTCGCCTGGGCCTCGGCGTTGGCGAACTGGGCGATGGCGGCATCCGCCGCCGCCTTGTTCTGATCGTAGGTCTGCTTCGAGGTCCAGCCGTCGCCGACCAGCTTGCGGCTGCGCTCCTCGTCGGCCTTGGCTTTGATCATCTGGGCGCGCGCGGCCTCGACGGAGGCCCGCGCCGCGTTGAGCGCCAGGGTGAAGTCGGTCCGGTCGAGACGCATCAGGGGCTGCCCGAGCCGGACGTGATCCCCCGGGTCGACGAGGCGCTCGAAGATCTTGCCGCCGACCCGGAAACCGAGATTGCTCTCCGTGCGGGCCCGGACGACGCCGGTGTAGCGCGCGACCCCCTTCGTTCCCGGGGCGACCTCGACGGTCTGCACCAACGGAGGTTCCTGAGGCACGGCGGTCTCGGCCGGCGAGCAGCCCACCAGCGCCGATGCGGAAAGCGCGAGCATCCATCTCACGTCCATGGCCCGCCTCCACATCGATCCGATCCTTCACAAAAATGATGGTCATCATCTATTGTGCGGGCGTGCTTTCGTCAATGGCGGAACCTGGATCCTGGCCGGGGCTCGGTTTGATTCACTGGTCGGTCCCACCCACCGGTCGCACCGACGCTGGCGAGCAGGTTAAAGTCGGTCCACGCCGACCACGGCGGCGTGCATCCGTCCGTCCCAAATCCGGGGCGCCTCCCTGTCGTCGGCGCGCAGCGCGGGGCCGGCTGGACCGGCCTACCTCGTTTGGCGGAATTGGACCGGCTGACGGTTCGCCTCCAAGCGA
Organism: Methylobacterium sp. WL7; assembly: GCF_008040085.1. Classification (NCBI taxonomy): domain Bacteria; kingdom Pseudomonadati; phylum Pseudomonadota; class Alphaproteobacteria; order Hyphomicrobiales; family Methylobacteriaceae; genus Methylobacterium; species Methylobacterium sp. WL7. The sequence continues at coordinate 59,068 of NZ_VRVG01000008.1, forward strand.
AGCCGTCGGGAGCCTCGGCCGAGCGTCGGCGCGGAGCGCCTGGGACGTCGAAGGCTGAGGGTGATGGCGTTTCGTCGAGACATGGCGGGTTTCGGACCGGACGAGACCGGACCGGCCTGGCTTCCAACCGGCGGGCTCGATGAGCATGGTGCGTGGCATGCCGCCCGCCCGTCGCGCTGCAGGCTCGGCGCGCACGGTCTGCCACGGCTCAAGCCGGCCGCGATACTCTGGGTCCTGCTGATCCTGCTCGCGCCGATCAGCGGGGAGCAGGTCAAGCTCCCGGGTCTGGATAAGGCGGTCTGGCTGGGCGCCGATCTGGCCGCGCTCGCCTTCCTGGTCTTGCGGCGCGATCTCGCCAGCACGCTGTTCGGCAGCCGGCCCGTCATCCTGCTCTGGCCGGCGCTCGCCGTGATGTCGGCGGCTTGGTCGCTGACCCCGGACATCTCGGCCTATCACGGCCTCCAGCTGCTCGCCACGATCGTGGCGGGGATCGCGATGCGCGCCACGATGGGGCTTTCGGGCGTCGTCAGGATCGTCTTCCTCGGGCTTTTGGGCGGGCAGATCCTGTCGGTGGTGCTGGGCGTTGCCGCCCCCGGCATGACGCGCGGCCTCAGCGGGGAATGGTCCGGGATCTACTCGCACAAGAACGTGCTCGGGAGCCTGATGAGCCTCCAGCTCCTCTGCGCCGCCTCCCTGTTCCTCCAGGGCTGGCACCGACTCCTGACAGGGGCGGCCTTCCTGGGCGCCGTGCTGCTCCTCGTCTCGTCCCATTCCGCTACTGCCTTGGTGGCCGGCGCCGTGGGGCTCTCCCCGCTCTGCGTGGTCACGGCGTGGCGACAGGGGAACCTGGTGACCGGCTTCTGCCTCGGGATCGCCATCGCGCTCGCCGGCATCGGCATCCTGGTCGCCGCGACCTACGGGGCGGACCTCTCGGCCAGCCTGCTCTCCGACCTCGGCAAGGACACGACGCTCACCGGCCGCACGATCCTCTGGCAGTTCGGCATGGATCAGTTCTGGCGGGAGCCCCTCTTCGGGATCGGATACAAGGCCTACTGGGAAAGTCCGATCACGACGGCGCCCTACCTCCACTTCACCACGAAGCAGAAGCTCTGGTTCTTCCACAACAACTTCATCGACGTTGCGGTGGCATTCGGCGTCGTCGGCCTGATCATCTTCACGGGCGTCTTGCTCGATACGGCGCGCCGCGTCATCTCGCACTTCGCCCGGTCGCCGGGCTATGTCGAAGCCTGGCCGATCCTGTTCCTCGCGCAGCTCGTCGTCTTCATCTGCTTCGAGTGCCCTCTATTCATGAATCACGGGATGCATCAGTTCCTGCTGGCGGCGATCCTTCCGGTCCTGCGGCAACGGCCGACGGCTTGACCAGGTGAAACCGAGGCCACCACGTCGCCGGCAGCAGGACGCGCAGCGTATGGTCCGGCCCGCGCATGCGGCCTTATACAGTATCACGCGAACATTTTTTGTGGATATGGGTCGCGCCCTGGGCGACAATTTTGCGATCGTCCGTTCTTTGCTCGAAAATTGATTTCCTGGCCTACTACCCCAACCGATTCGACGTATTTGTTATCCCGGAAAAGTCTGCAAGCCGAGACATTTGCTCATCGTGGAAATTTCAAACGAGGATTACTGAATTCGAACGTAAAATATGATTGCAAAACGGTTAACGTCAGCGCATCATTCCCCGTCGAAGGATGGTACAATGTGCTGCATTGCAATATCAATCCCGCGATTCCGCGAGAGACATGCTTATATTACGCGGCATCTCCATACGGTATGGGGGGCGGATTTCGAAATCCTCGGTATCGATGGATCTGTAGCGGGCCGTGACGCGTCGCCCGAATCCGATCTTAGCGCGGGACAGGTAGGCTGCGCCCTCTCGCACCTAGCCGCCTACGAATCCATGATCGATCGCAAGTTACCCTGGGCCCTCATCGTCGAGGACGACGCGGTATTGCCGTCGGACATCCACGACATCCTGGTCCGGGTCGAGGCGACCCTGCGCCGGGGCGACGTCGTCCTGCTCTACAATCGGCCGCAGCATCGCGCCGCCTTCAGCACCGTGAACGCCGACCCGATCGGCGATTACCGGCTGTGCCTGCCCATGAACATGGCCGGACTCGGAACGACGGCCGCCTACGTGATCACCCGGCAGGCGGCGGAAGGCATCCTGAAGGTGAACCGGCCCGTCGTGGCGGCGGCGGACAACTGGGAATACTTCTTCGATCGCCAAGCCATCGCCCGGGCCCGGGTGATGTCCCCGAACCCGGTCTCGATCAAGCCGTTCGAATCGACGGTCTTCACATCCGGGTCCCGGGTCGGCGGCTTCCTGAAGAGCAATCGCCTGTTCCAACCGCTGCTGGCGGCCCGGCGCCGTTTTCTGACCGCGCGCATGGCGGGCCAGACGGTGTTCGTCGACGAAGTCTCACCCTACTCGACGATGTCCCCGTAGCAGCGGCCGCTGCAGGGCCGTTCTCCGCAACGGTCTTGACCGCATCCAGTCGGCCCCTCGCGTGCGGGATCGTCGGCAACGATACGTCGGTCGATCCGGTGCAGCCTCCGGGTCCGACTTGCGCCGCTTGGGGCTCACTCAGTTCAGCGTTTTCAACGAACGCAGAGCGCCGACGATCCATTCGGATAAGCGAAGTACACGCCGCCGCGCGGGGCGGCTCGGATCCCGTGGCCGCCTCTCCTCCAGGGCCGGGGTGTGGCGGCCAAGCCAGCAATACAACCCAAAGACGTAGCCATACGTACCCGAGTTAACCCTTGGCCCGCGCCGGTACCATGGCACTCTGGCTGTCGAAGCGATGAGGGCCGCCGCCGCGCCCTCTGAAGCCACCCGGTCGCCGCGCTGCCGCTGCGGCCGCCATCACACTCCGGCAGCGAAGCGCGACGATGGGCAGATCTCTCTCAAGCTCGGATCCGACCAAGACCTTCCCGGTCCGAGAGTCCTGGCTGGCCGGACCGTTCTCGCTGGCGCAGGCCCGGCCGTATCTGATCCTGCTCGCGCAGATCACCGCACTCCTGATGGTGATCAAGCTGTCGCGGATCGTCGACGAGCGGAACAACTACTACATCATCGTGCTGCCGCTGATGCTGGCGGCCGCGATGCTGCGCCGGACCTACGCTGACGCCGACACCGCCGCCGTCCGGCTGCTCCAATTGATCGGCGTGATCTCCGGGGCCTACGCCCTCGTGCATTACCCGCTGTTCCCGGTGGTCGAGCATGGCTTCAAGGCGATGGCGACGCTGGGCGCCCTCGTGGGCCTCTGGATCGCCGCCGTGGCCTGCGGGATCCTGTGCCTGCGCTGGCCGTCGCTCGGCGTGGTGGGGGCGGCCTACCTGGTCTGGAGCAAGCTCGCCGTCAGCCGGGTGACGGGGCTCTGGCATGGGCACATTATCGACGTCGTGCCCCTGGCGGAGGTCAGCTTCTGCCTGCTGGCCGGTCTCGGCGTCGTCGCCCTCACAACCCGCGTGAGCGCATCGCCGAGCGTGCCCGCTGCCGCCAGGTCCGACATCGCCACCGCCAGTGCGCTGTTCTCGAAGGTTCTCATCGCCGCCGCGATCAGCATCCACCTCGGGAACTACTACTCATCCTTCCTGGCCAAGGTGACGCTGGATGCCGGCCCGACATCCTGGCTGCTCGCGAACGACCCCGGAAAACTGTTCAGCGTCGGCCTCGACAACAACCACGTCTTCTACGCGGGCTGGGCCTGGCCGGTGGAGGGCATGCGGGCGATCCTGAGCCATGCCGGACCTTTCACGAACACGCTCATCCTGGTCGGACAAGGGGCGGCACTGGTCGGCATCCTGATGCCGCGGCGCTGGCTGGTGGTCCTGCTGCTCGGCTTCGACGCGATGCACCTGTCCATCGTGGTCGTCATGGGCGCCAACTTCGCCCCATGGATCCTGCTGAACCTGGCGATCGGCGCCGTGGTGATCAGCCGGCACTACCAGCGGCCGCCGCTGATGGTCGGGGTGCTCTCGGTGCTGTTCATCCTGAGCGACAACAGCTTCATGACCCAGGCGCGGCTCGGCTGGTACGACACCGCCGCGAACAACAAGCTGTACTTCCAGGCGGTCGATAAGGACGGCGGACGCCACTACGTCCCGACGAACTTCTTCACCTTCTACTCATACCCCTTCGCCCACATGGCCTACGGATCGCCGGATGCCGAGACCGCCTTCGCTCTCGACAACCCGAATGGCGGAACCCAGGTCTACCGGAAGGTGCTCGCGTCGCTGTCCTGCGACGTTCCGGTCCTGACCGCCCGGGACGGCGCCGGGCAGGATCTCGCCAAGAACGAGATCGATCGGCCCGCAGTCGATGCCTATATCCGCGGCTATCACCGCCTCGTCGCCGGAATCGCCGACAGGCTGGGGTCGTTTCCCCATGCCTTCTACCCGCATCACTTCTTCGTCCCGCTCCAGCACGGCGCGAGCTTCGACGGCGTGGGCCTGCACGACATCGTCGCCTACATCTATCGGCGTGAATCCGTCTGCCTCAGCCTGCAGGACGGCGTGCCGGTCCGCCGGCTGGTCTCGGCAGCCGAGCATCGGATCGATCTGAAGCCATGACCGACGCAGCCCTCACGGTCGTCTACGACGGCGAATGCCCGTTCTGCAGCAACTACGTGCGCCTGATGGCCCTGCGCCGGTCGGTCGGGACCGTGGCTCTGGTCGATGCCCGCGAGGGAGGCCCGGTGGTCGAAGACCTGACCCGCCGCGGTTACGACCTCAACAACGGCATGGTCGTGCGCCACGGCCGGACCCTGTATTACGGCCCGGACGCCCTGGTCCTGCTCTCGACCCTCAGCGAGGACCGGGGCGCGATCGGCCGCGCCCTGTCGCGGCTGCTGCGCAGCCCCTCCCGCGCCCGCCTGCTCTATCCGATGATGAAGCTCGGGCGACGCGCGACCCTGGCCCTGCTGGGCCGCCGGCTCATCGCCCAGCCCGGATCCGGCCAACCTCACTGAGATCTGCGTTGCGCACGAAGGGCTGCCGGACCTCGGAGACGACTGCGCGGCATCGGCCTTGCTCGTGCTCTCACGCTTCCAGGCGGCCGGGCGCTCTCGACTTCTGAGCGTCGGCGGTGTGGAAGGAGCGTGATCCGGTCGCGATGCGGGCCGCCCTCCCGGCCTGCCTGCCCGGACCGGCGCGCAGCAGGAAGGGACGAGTCCGTTGGCCAGCGTGGACCTGAACTCCGATCTCGGCGAGGGCTACGGCGCCTACGCCTGCGGTGACGATGCGGCGATCCTCGGCGTCGTCACCTCCGCCAACGTCGCCTGCGGCCTGCACGCGGGCGATCCCGAGATCATGGCCAGCACTTTCGCGCTGGCGAAAGATCGCGGCGTGGCGGTGGGCGCCCATCCGGGCTTCCCCGACCTCTGGGGCTTCGGACGCCGCCGCATGCCGTTCACCCCGCCCGAGATCGAGCGGCTGGTCGCCTACCAGGTCGGTGCCGCCCAGGCGCTCGCAACTTACGCCGGCCACCGGATCACCTACGTGAAGGCCCACGGGGCACTCGCCAACCTCGCCGCCGAGGATCGTGCGGTGGCCGACGCCATCGCCAAGGCGGTCCGGGCGGTCGACCGCGACCTGGCGCTGCTCGCGATCGCGCTCACCGCACAGGTGGCGGCCGGCGAGGCTTGCGGCCTGGAAGTCCACCAAGAGATCTTCGCCGATCGCGGCTACACCGAAGCCGGCCTGCTGATCCCGCGCGACCAGCCCGGCGCGCTGATCACCGAGGCCGATGCGGCCGCGGACCGGGTCCTGCGCATGGTCGAGGGCGGGGCGATCCTCACCGCCTCGGGCAAGTCCCTGCCGACGCCGATCCGCTCGGTCTGCGTCCACGGGGATTCCGCCCACGCGGTCGCCACGGCCCGGGCGGTGCGCGCCCGCCTGGAAGGCGCCGGCGTGACCCTGGCGCCGTTCCGCCGATGAGCGACCCGGTGAGCGAACCACGGCTGCTCGATTCCGGCGAGGCTGCCCTGGTGGTCGAGTTCGGTAGCACCGTCGATCCCACGATCAGCGACAGGGTCCTGGCACTCGACGACGCCCTCGGCGCCGACCCGCCAACGGGCCTGCGCGAGCGCGTGCCGACCTATCGCTCCCTGATGCTTCACTACGACCCGCTGGTGCTCGACCGCGAGACGCTGGCGGAGCGGGTCCGGACGCTGGTCGCCGGGGCCGTCGCCCGCGCCGGCACGCCGACCCTCTGGACGCTGCCCTGCTGCTACGACGCTCCCCACGGCGAGGACATCGCGCAGGTCGCCGAACGCACCGGGCTCTCCGCCGACGCCGTTGTGGCGACCCATGCCGGCGCCACCTACCGGGTCTACATGTACGGGTTCGCGCCGGGCTTCGCGTATCTCGGCGGCCTGCCCGAGACCCTCGCGGTACCCCGGCGCGCGAGCCCGCGGCCCCCGCATCCGAAGAATGCGGTGGTGATCGGCGGCGGCCTCGCCGCGGTGGCCACGGTGCCGATGCCCACGGGCTGGTACGTGATCGGCGCCACCCCGGCCCGGCTCTACGCCCCGGAGCGCACCGAGAGCTTCTTCGTCGGCGCCGGCGACCTGATCCGGTTCGAGGCCGTGGACGTCGCGACCTTCGATGCCCTCACCGCCCGAGAGGCGGTGGGCGAGCCGGTCGCCCGCCGTGGGGAGGCCGATCGATGACCGCCCTCGTTATCGAGGCTGCCGGCCCCGGCGTGACGCTGCAGGATGGCGGCCGGCACGGCTACCTGCGCTACGGCATCACGGCCGCGGGCCCGATGGACCCGCTGATGCACGCCACCGCCAACCGCGCGGCTGGCAATCCCCTGGACGCCACCGCTATCGAGGTCTCCACCGGCGGCCTCACCGTCACGGCCGACGGCGGGCCGCTCGGGATCGCGATGGTCTCCCGGAGTTTCCGGATCACCCTCGACGGAGTTACGCTTCCCGACGCGGTGGCGCTGACCCTGGAGCCGGGCCGGACGCTGACGGTGCGCGCCGGCTCGTCCGGCGCCTGGGGCTACCTCGCCGTGCAGGGGCGGCTCGACGTGGCGCCGGTGCTCGGATCGACCGCGACCCATACCCGCTCCGGCCTCGGCGGCCTGGACGGGCGCGGGCTGGCGGCCGGCGACCGCCTTCCCGTGGCCGAGGTCCGGCCCGGCACGGCCTCGCCGCACCGGCTCCTGGCGCCCTGGCTCGACCGCGATCCGAAGGAAATTCGGGTCGTGCTCGGCCCGCAGGACGACTATTTCGCCTCCGATCAGCTCAATGCCTTCCTGGCCGGGCCCTGGACCGTCTCGCCGCGCGGCGACCGCATGGCCTGCTTCCTCGACGGCGCACCGCTCAGGCATGCCAAGGGTCACGACATCGTCTCGGACGGCGTGGCGATGGGCGCGATCCAGGTGCCCGGCAACGGCCTGCCGATCATCCTGATGGCCGACCGGCAATCCACCGGCGGCTATCCGAAGATCGCCACCGTGATCGGGCCGGATCTCGGGCGCCTCGCTCAGGCGCAGGGCGGGACCATGCTGTCGTTCCGGAGCCTCACCGTGGCGGAGGCGGTAACCGCGCGCCGAAACGAGCGCGAGGCGTTGCGGGAGCCGGTGCGGCGTGATCCGGTGGTCCGCACGGATTTCGCCTCCGATTTCCTGTTGGGCCTCAACCTCGTCGGCGGCGTCACCGACGGGCGGGCCTGACGGTCTGCACGCAACGGTGGTCCGCAGCCTGGCGCGAACGCGTATCATGTTGGGCTGCCTGATTCCGGCGGCCCGGATTCGAACCGAGAAAGAGAGAGCCTTCCCGCATGGCGCACGCCGTCACAGCCTCTGGCACGCCCCCCCTGCGCACCAACGAGCCCCTGAACGCGGACAGCGTCCGCCGCGCCCGCATCGACCTCTCCGCCTGCCTGCGCTGGGCTGCGCGCAACGGCCTCGAAGAAGGGATCTGCAACCACTTCTCGGCGGTGCTGCCGGAGCGTCCAGACCTGTTCCTGGTCAACCCCTACGGCCTGGCCTTCGCCGAGGTGACGGCGTCGAGTCTGCTCCTGTGCGATTTTCACGGAAACGTCGTCGAGGGCGACGGCCAGCCTGAGGCGACGGCCTTCCATATCCATGCCGAGCTGCACCGGCTGAAGCCGAACGCCCGGGCCGCCTTCCACACCCACATGCCCTACGCGACGGCGCTCGCCATGCTGGAGGGGCAGCCGCTGCTCTGGGCCGGGCAGACCGCCCTGCGCTTCTACGGCCGCATCGCCGTGGATGAGGATTACAACGGGCTGGCACTCGATTCGAGCGAGGGCGAACGGATCGCCCGGAGTGCCGGCGAGGCCGACGTGGTGTTCCTGAAGAACCACGGCGTCATGGTGCTGGGCGAGACCATCGCGGAGGCCTGGGACGACCTCTACTACCTGGAGCGCGCCGCCCAGGCGCAGGTGCTCGCCATGAGCACGGGCCGCGCCCTCAAGATCGTCCCCGAGGCGATCGTGAAGCACGTGGCCGCGCAGGAGGCGGCCGGCCGCGCCGAGAGCGCGCGCCTGCACCTCGAAAGCGTCAAGCGGGTGCTGGCCCGGGACGAGCCGGCCTTCCTGGCCTGAACGTCCGTCACGGCGCTGCGCGGATGCGGTCAAGCAGCACCGCGTCGGCGTAGCCATCCGCCGGCAGACCCTGCGAGCCCTGGTAGGCCCGCAGGGCCGCCCGGGTCTTCGGGCCGATCTTCCCGTCGACGCCGCCGGTGGCGTAGCCGCGCTCGATCAGCCGGGTCTGGAGGTCGCGGCGTTCGTCCCCGGTGAGCGGCCGGTCGCCCCGGGGCCAGTCGCGCGACAGACCCGGATCGCCGCGCAGGCGGTCCGACAGCAGCGCCACGGTCAGGCCGTAGGCCAACGCCGTGTTGTAACGCAGGATCACGGAGAAGTTCGGTCGGAGCAGGAAGGCGGGCCCGCGGAGTCCCGCGGGCAGGATCAGGGTCGCCGTCGCGGCCTCGTCCGGGAAGGGGCGATCCCGTGTGGGCTTCACGCCGAGGTCCCGCCACGCCGCAAGGCTGCGCGGCGTAATCTCGTCGGCGAGCGCGGCGTCGAACCCGTCCGGCAGCACCACCTCATAGCCCCAGCCCTCGCCGGTTCGCCAGCCGTGATCGCGCAGGTAATTCGCCGTGGAAGCGAGCGCGTCCGGGGCCGAGGTCCAGATGTCCCGCTTCCCGTCGCCGTCGAAATCCACCGCGTAGCGCTGGTAGACGCTGGGCATGAACTGGGTATGGCCCATCGCGCCGGCCCAGGACCCGGTCAGGCCGCCGGGCATGCGGTCGAGGGGCGCCTCGCCGCGGGCGACGATCTGCAGGGCGGCGGTCAGCTCGTCGCGCCAGTAGGACGCCCGGGTGGGGTCCCCGCAGCTGAGCGTCGCGAGCGCGCGCACCACGGGCCGCACCACGGCGCTGTTGTCGAGCACGGCGCCGTAGCTCGATTCGACGCCCCAGAAGGCCATCAGGGTGTAGCGGTCGACGCCGTACTGAGCCTCGATGGCCGCCAGCGGCGCCGCCAGTTCCACGAGCTTGCGCTGACCGGCCTCGATCCGCGCCGGAGTCACGCTGGCTTCGATGTAGTCCCAGATCGGCCGGACGAACTCACCCTGATTCTGCGTTGCGGCCAGCACGTCCGGGTCGGGCTGCAGGTCGCCCAGTTGCGCCTGCGCGACGGCTTGTGGGACTTCGTGCGCGGCAGCCCAGGCGATGAGGTCGGTGCGGCAGGTTTCGAAGGACGGGGTCGGCACGGACGACGGGACCGCCTCCGGTGCCGCGACGGCCAGCGCCGGAGCCAGCGCCAGGCCTGCGATCCCAAGCTTGAGAGCGCGAAAGCCCGTATGCCTGCCTCGCTGCGATGTGGAAGCCGACATGATGCGATCGTCCAACGGCGTCTCCGGCTCCAAGCCTGACATGCAGCTCAGATCAAACGCTGATCCGCCGTCATTGCGCGCGCAGCGACGAATCCCGTCGAGCAAGCCACCGGCTCGACCCAACCGTCTTACCGGCTGAGCCGGGCGGTTTCCAGGGATCGGCGGCCGGTGTCCGCATGGGCTTCGTTCGGCAGGCGCCCTACTTCCAACCTGCGACATCCGGCGGAGGCCCCATCGTGAAGCGACCCACCCCGTGGGCGATCTGCGCAGCAGGCCTGCTGGCGGCCGGCCCGGCCTGCGCCCTCGAAGTCACCCGCAGCCGCGACATCCCGGCACCGCCCGCCGCGGTCTGGGCGCTGATCGGCGATTTCTGCGCGATCGGCCTGTGGCACCCGCAGGTCGAACGCTGCATCCTGTCGCGCGAGGACGACGACGACGGCATCCGCGCACAGATCCGCGGCCTGGTGGCGAAGGGCGGCCTCGGTACGATCGTCGAGGTCGAGACCGCCCGCGACGAGGCGGCCATGAGCTACAGCTACAGCTTCATCCAGGGCCCGCTGCCGGTGCGCGCCTACAACGCGACCCTGGCGGTCCGCCCGAACGGCGCGGGCTCCACGGTGGTCTGGACCGCGACCTTCGACGCCGAGGGCATGAGCGACGCCGACGCCCTCAAGGATATCACCGGCATCTATGATGACGGGCTCGCCGGCATCGCCCGGGAGGTCGCCAGGTAGGAGACGGTCCGAGCGGCGAATTTATCCGGACCGCCAGAAAACGCTCGCCTCCGTGCTCATCCTTACCAATGTGGGGGCCATCGGCGGGCCCGATCGCCCGGCCGATTCCCGGAGATCGTCTTCATGGCAGAGGCCCGCATGCGCCGTCACCGCCACGCCAAGATCGTCGCCACCGTCGGCCCGGCCAGTTCGGCACCCGACCGATTGCGCGACTTGTTCCTCGCCGGCGTCGACACCTTCCGGCTCAACTTCAGCCACGGCGTGCAGGACGACCACGCCAAGGTCCACGCGGCGATCCGCGCCCTCGAGCGGGAGGTCGGCCGCCCGATCGGCATCCTGCAGGACCTGCAGGGACCGAAGATCCGCATCGGCACGCTGCAGGGCGGACGCCAGGATCTCGTCGCCGGGGAGACGATCCGCTTCGTCCTCGAGGGGGCCGAGGGCGACAAGCAGGCGATCCCGCTCCACCACCCGGAAATCTTCACCGCGGTGGTGCCCGGACAGGAACTCCTGATCGACGACGGGCGGGTGCGGGTCCGCGTCCTCGGGCCGGATCGACACGCGATCACCGCCGAGGTGATCACGGGCGGCGTCATCTCGAACCGCAAGGGTGTCAACCTGCCGGGAACGCTCCTGGACCTGTCGCCTCTCACCGAGAAGGACCGTGCGGACCTCGCCTTTGGGCTCGACCTCGGCGTCGACTGGGTCGCCCTGTCCTTCGTCCAGAAGCCGTCCGACCTGATCGAGGCGCGCGGGATCATCGGCGACCGGGCCGGTATCATGTCGAAGATCGAGAAGCCGCAGGCGCTGGAGCGGATCGACGACATCATCCGGCTTTCGGATGCCGTGATGGTCGCCCGGGGCGATCTCGGCGTCGAGATCCCGCACGAGGACGTGCCCGGGCGGCAGAAGGAGTTGATCCGCGCCTGTCGGCTCGCCGTGAAGCCCGTGATCGTGGCGACCCAGATGCTCGACTCGATGGTCCAGGCCCCCGCCCCGACCCGCGCCGAGGCGTCGGATGTCGCGACGGCGATCTACGACGGCGCCGACGCGGTGATGTTGTCGGCGGAATCGGCCACCGGCAAGTACCCGGTCGAGGCCGTGTCGATGATGGACCGGATCATCCGCAGCGTGGAGGGGCACAAGCTCTACCACTCGATCGTGGCGGCCTCCGAGCCCGGCGAGGAGGAGACCCCGCCCCATGCCGTGGCCACCGCCACCGCGGACCTGGCCGAGGCGGTGCGCGCCAGTGCGATCGTGACCTACACCACCAGCGGGACGACGGCCGCCCGGGTCGCGCGCAAGCGCCCCGCCTCGTCGATCCTGGCGCTGACCCCGAGTCTCGCCACCTCGCGGCGCCTGTGCCTGCTCTGGGGGGCACACAGCGTCCTCACCGACGACGTCGATTCCTACGAGGAGATGACCGCCAAAGCAGGCGAGTACGCGCGGGCGGAAGGTTTCGCCAAGCCGAACGACATCATCGTCGTGACGGCCGGCATCCCGTTCCACACTGTTGGGAACACCAACAACATCCGGCTGATGCAGGTCTGACGCCGTTCAGCGGGGAACGCCGCGCGCGCATCGCCCGTTAATGGGCAAGCTGCGCCGTTTTGGCGCGAACGCCGGGAGAGACCCATGAGCCTGATCGGACGCATCGTCACCAAGCTTCTCGGCAACGAGAACCGCCCCCTCGACCGCGACGACCGGAACGCCAGCACCGCGACGCCGATCGGTCGCCTGGTCACCAAGATCCTGGGCAAGTAACCTCAGTCGCCGCGCCGCGCGCCCGCTCGGGTGCGCGGCGTTGCTGTTCGCATCCGTCAGTTCGCGACCGCCGCCGCGGTCTGCTTGAGCGTCGGCGAGGCCGGGATGGTGTGCTGCCAGAAGGTGCCGGTCCGGCCCTTTTCGAGACCCTCCTGATAGAGGGCCCGCATGTAGGCGGTGTCGAAGCCTTTCGCGGCTGAGGCCTTCGGGCCGTTCTCGTCGATATAGGTGAGGTTGAAGCTCATCCCGTTGCTGCGGGCCAGCGCGTAGGTCGCGGTCAGCGTGGCGCGTGAGCGGGCGCGGCTCGCCGTCGTGAACGAGCGCTCGACGATGGACAGGGTGTTGTCCTTCGTCACTTCGAAGTCCGGCTCCAGCCGGCCGTTGATCACCACGTAGATGTTGGCCTTGCCGCCGGTGCGGATCTTCCCGTCGCGCAGCAGAAGCGTCTGCGGCAGCGTGAACACCGGGGTGACCACGGACCCGTCGACATGCATTTCCTGGAACCGCGCGTCGGCGGCGGTCACGTCGATCATCTGCGGCGGGAACACCGCCGGGACGCTGGCGGAGGCGGCCAGCACGTCGCGGAACAGATCGAGGGCGTTCGGCGCACCGCTCGACGCGATGGCGCCCATGTTCCAGATCACCGAGCGCTGCGAATCGAGGTTGGTCGTTACGACCATGAGGCGGCGCCCCTTGGCGTGCTCCTCGGCGATGGCGGTGAGCAGTTCCGGGGTGACGTAGCGGGCGATCAGGTTGCGCAGGCGCCCGTCGCCGAACAGGCCGGAGCCGAACAGGATGTTTGAGATGCTGGGCGACGTCACGAGTTCGCCGGCCACGCCGCTGGTGTAGAACTCGGTCAGGTACGCGTCGTAGACCGGCCCCAGGAACGCGAAGGGGGCGATCAGCGCCCCGGTCGACACGCCGGAGACCAGCGTGAATTCCGGGCGCGTGCCCGAGGCTGTCCAGCCGTTCAGGACGCCGGCCCCGTAGGCGCCGTCGCCGCCGCCGCCCGACAGCGCCAGATAGTTGAAGCCCGCGGAACGGCGCAGCGGATTGCCGGCGAGTTCGGCGATCGTATCGACCGATGCGTCGGCGTAGACGCGCGCGCCCGGTATCCCGGGCACGCTGGCGAGCGCCGCCTGCTCGGCGGTGTAGGCGGTGCGCGGGACGCTGCCGCAGGCCGCGACCTGGCCGGCCAGCCCGAGCGCGAGCAACACGCGCAGACCCCCCTGACGGTAACCCATCGTCCTCACCTCGGAAAACAGCAACGCTTGCCCCTTCTGCCACAAGGAAGCAGCTCGGCCGTGACCTCGTTCCGGCTAAGCTTAGCATTCGGTACGATTGTGATGCGATTACGTCGGCCTGTGACGCCCGCGACACGTGACGTCGGGGTGCGCGACGCCCCCCGGCGGCGGTAACCACCTTCCGAGGCCGACCGGTCATTGCCGGTGGACAGGGGGCGACTCGGGCAACGGGCCGCCCTTGCAAGCGCCGCGAGCGCCGCGCTAGGGTCCGGCCGTGGCCTGACGAGACAGGGTGTCGCACGTGGTGCGGCAGCCGACGCGCACGGGTGACGCGCACGGGTGTTGTTCGCACGGCTCTTATGAGCTGCGAGGGTCTTGATCGGCCCGGAACGCATAGCGTCACCTCGGCAGAGCGCGCGGGCCGCAGGGGCGGAGGGGGACTATGGAAGCGGGCCTGAGCTGGACAGATGATCGCGTGGCGCTCCTGCGCCGGCTGTGGGAAGACGGGCAGAGCGCGAGCAAGATCGCGGCGCAGCTCGGCGGCGTCACCCGCAACGCGGTGATCGGCAAGGTGCATCGCCTCGGCCTGGGTGGTCGCGCCCGGGGTGCCGAGGAGGCTCCCGCTTCGACGCCGACCCCCAAGGCCGTCGAGATCGAGACCGCCATCGCGGTGGTCGAGACGCAGGCTCCTGAGCCGGTGGCGATCCTATCGCATCGTCCGGCACCGGTCTTCCCGACGCCCGCTCCCGCCCCCGAGCCGGTGGCGCTGGCGGTGTCGAAGCGGGTCACGATCATGGACCTGCGGGAATCGATGTGCCGCTGGCCGCTGGGCGATCCGACCACGCCGGAATTCCGGTTCTGCGGCGCCCGCTCGATCACCGGGCTGCCGTACTGCACCCACCACGCCGAGATCGCCTACCAGCCCGCAGCCGAGCGCAAGCGCGACCGCCGCGTCGCCTCGTTCCGGTAGGGACAGGGCGTCAGCGGACCGGAACGCCTGTCTCGTTGAGATAGCGCAGGGTGCCGGGGCTGAGCCGGGATGCCGGCACGACCCCGACGAGATTTCTTGGATGGGTGTCGGCACCTTGTGGATGCCGCGCGGCCATGTCGGTCCGGGCCAGGGTGCGGACGATCCGCAAGGCCGTCTCCGGTTCGAAGCCGGGCCGCGCCAGGATGAGACTCCAGGAGCCCACCGTCTCGATCGCGGCGGGCTGACCTGCGAAGCTGCAGGCCGGCACGGTCAGGCGCTTGAGGGCCGTGCCGGGTTGCGCGAGGCGCGCGATACCGGCCTCGGACGGCCCGAAGAAGCGCGCGCCGCCCGGCGCTTTCGCCATCGCCACGAAACCCGGCCATCCCAGACCGCCGCCCCAGAGCGCGTCGGCACGACCATCCTGAACCATGGGCGGCCCGTCGCCCGCTCGGTCGAGCAGGATCGGGCGGATGTCGCGCGCCGGGTCGAGACCCGAGGCTTCGAGGACGCTGCGGCCCATGACGGTCAATCCGGAATTGTGCGTGCCCAGCACCACGGTTCGCCCGCGCAGATCCACGACGGCCTGGATCGGGCTTCCCGCCGGGACGGCGAACAGCCCCGGCGTGGGATACATCGGCGCCAGGACCGTGAGGTCCCCGGGCTCGGCCAATGCGGGATAGGCGTATTCTCCCTGGACCAGCGCCAGATCGACCCGGCCGGCCCGCAGGAGGGCGACATTCTCCGCCGATCCGCCGCTGGCGCGCGTCTCGATGGTCAGCTCGGGATCCGCCGCCTTGATCGCCGCCGCGAAGGCATCCCCGAAAGCGGGGAAGCCGCCGCCGGCCGTTGCGGTGGCGAGCACGACGCGCACCGGCTCCGCGGCCCGCGCGGTTCGGGTGACGAGAAGGCCGAGAGCCGCCGTGAGAGCCACGCGGCGAGTCGCTGTGGCACAATCGCGTTCCATATGGGACCTCGATCCGAAAGCTTACCTCGATCACGTCCGGAGAAAGATATTCCACAAAACGATTGCGCGTCAGCGACGGTCTCCCATATTCGCCTGCAATCCACGGAATCTGCAAAAAGAACTTTCGTGCAGGCCACTTAGCCCAATTGCCCCGGGTTCGGCGACGCGATATCGCAGCCTCCTGTCCGCCGGTCGGCCGAGGCACCCCTTGGCCTGGACCGCACGGACCCGACATCAGTTCGACCCGTCACCTGCAGGAGTTCCGCGATGGCCGATTCCCTCAACGCGCCGGCGAAGGTCGGCCACGGCCGTGTCTACGGCTCGATCACCGAGACCATCGGCAACACCCCGCTGGTGCGCCTCAACCGCCTGCCCAAGGAGCACGGCGTCGATGCCGAGATCCTGCTGAAGCTCGAGTTCTTCAACCCGATCGCCAGCGTGAAGGACCGGATCGGCGTCAACATGATCGACGCCCTCGAGGCCTCGGGCAAGCTGCAACCCGGCGGTACGCTGGTCGAGCCGACATCCGGCAATACCGGGATCGCGCTGGCCTTCGTGGCCGCGGCCCGCGGCTACCGGCTGATCCTGGTGATGCCCGAGACGATGTCCATCGAGCGGCGCAAGATGCTGGCGTTCCTCGGCGCTGAGCTGGCGCTCACCCCGGGCGCGCAGGGCATGAAGGGCGCCATCGCCAAGGCCGAGGAACTGCTGAAGGAGATCCCTGGCTCGGTGATGCCGCAGCAATTCTCGAACCCGGCCAACCCGGAGATCCACCGGAAGACCACCGCCGAGGAGATCTGGACCGACACGGGCGGCAAGCTCGACGCGTTCGTGGCCGGCGTCGGCACCGGCGGGACCGTGACCGGCGTCGGCGAAGTCTTGAAGCCGCGCCTGCCGGGCCTGCAGGTGTTCGCCGTCGAGCCGGTGGATTCCCCGGTCATCTCCGGCGGCCAGCCCGGTCCGCACAAGATCCAGGGTATCGGCGCGGGCTTCATCCCTGGAAACCTGCACACGGACATCCTGGACGGCGTGCTCAAGGTCTCCAACGACACCGCCTTCGAGACGTCGCGGGCGCTGGCCCGCCTTGAGGGCATACCGGGTGGCATCTCCACCGGCGGCAACGTCGCGGCGGCACTGGAGCTGGCGAAGCGGCCGGAGTTCCAGGGCAAGCGGATCGTCACGATCGCCTGCTCGTTCGCCGAGCGCTACATCTCGTCGGCCCTGTTCGACGGAATCGGCTGATCCGCCATCGCTGCGGCGCGCAGCCCGCGCCGCATCTTGGGTGTCAGGCGGCATTGGCTCTTCGGAGGCGGTGCGGCCTTTCTTTTCAAGGCGTCACCCTGGCACAGCGGATGGCCGAATGGCCGTTTCGTCATGAGAGTTTGCACGACGATCTCACCGCCGCCCGGCCAATTTTCCTCAATCACCTTAAGGCAGTATTGTTTTTTTATTTACGAGAAAATGGCTTAATTAAATAGTTAATTGCGCGCGATTATAAGTCTGACGCGGATCTATACAGTCAAACTACGTCTTCGCGTCATTGGTTGCACACGTGCCGCAAGAGGGCCATCACTTGCGGCAATCTTGGAAAACCTTCGCGCATGGGTCATCTGAGTCCCGGGTTGCTGGCGCGCCGCGGGCGGCCTGACGACAAGACGGATCTGTCCGCATGCGCTGGCTTCTCGTTCTCCTCGGCTGTCTCGTTGCCCCGGCCGCACAGGCGCAGGGCTTCGTCAGTCACGACCTCACGGGCTTCGTAGACCCAATTCGCGTCGCGATCGGCAGCAATGCGGCGGTGCAGGCGACACCGCTCGACCTCAACCTGACCTGCGCCTCGTGCAAGGGGTCACCGTCCGTCGAGATACAGGTCGGACGCTCGACTGACGGGACCGAGAAGCGCGTACGATCCGGGGAGACATCCCTGGCGAAACTCGAATCGCTCTGCATCAAGCAGAACCCCGATTGCCGCCTCTCGGCCCTGCCGGTCAGTCCGGCGGTCGGGTGGATCACCGTCTATGCCTTGGCGAATGGCGGGGGGTCGACCGCGGTGATCCTGCGCGACGGCGACCTGCTGACGATCCAGGCCCGGGCGGACAATCCCGGGCATGCCGAGGATTCGGTGCTGGCGCTGACGCAGAACGTTGTCCCGAAGATCGTGGGCCCCTGAGGCATAGGTCGCACGACCAACCCGAGCCGGAACGGCCGGCCCGACGCAACCCTGGTCACCCGCCCCCGTTGTCCCGCCACAGCGTGACGCACGAGAGGCATGAGCCATGGCAGATCAGACGAAACGGCCGTCGTTGAAGGATTTCGACGCTCATGCCGACCGCAACGGCCAGGACCTCGGCCAGGACTCGCCCCTCGACGTGGGATTGGCGGCCAACACACAAGCGGACCTCAAGCGTGATCCGGCCGGCGACGCGGAGGCAGCCCGGATCGCGTCCGGAACGCCCGGATCGGATGCCACGGATGCCACCGAGGCCGAGACCCCCCCGGAGAACCTGAAGAAGCTTCAGGGCGATTTCGGCACGGGCGCGAATATGACCAAGGCCATCGACCGTGCCACCGCGGCGGTCGGCCAGGACGACGGGAAGCGCTGATGGCCCGACTCACCAGCGATTCCGGCACGGTGACCCGCAAGCCCGACGATACGGTCGGCACACCGGGTGAACACCCTGCGGGTGGCGGTCATCAAACTTCCGAACAGGCGGCGATCACCGATATGGGCGGGGGCGGCGCGCCGAAGACCGAGCCGAAGGAAGGCTGGGGCAAATCCGGCGAGGCCGGACGGGCACCGCCCGCGGTCGGTGGTTCCTCAGGCGGTCATTCGGACCAGAAAGCGTCCCGCGGCCCCGCCGCCGATGAGAAAGTCGCGAACGGCCATTATCGCGTCGAGCAGGAGAATCAATCGTGAGCGAGCGCGAAGATCCGAAGCCGAAGAAGCCGGCCAACGTTGCCCCCGACGCGGTGAAGGACCCGAACGAGAAGACAGACGGAAAGCCCGGGATGGGGCCCCAGGGCGGAGACAGCCAGAACGACGAGACCGATCCGGGCAGCAGCTGAGAGCCCGTTCACGGAGAGGTGGCGATGGGATTGGGCCTCTTCGCCACCGGCAGATTGTCGCTAGAAAGTTACGGCGTTGAAGCGTGCCGGTCTGGTGCCGAACGTTTCGGGGCTAGTGAAAGTCGTAGCGGCCGGAGCGGACATCATTCACCGATCACGCAGCAGATGCGCCCCCGATGCTTACGACACGCCAAAACTGAGCGGCTCGACGGACAGCACGACCTCATCCGGACGGCAGCCGGTCTCGGCGCAGGCGTAACGGATGGCGTCGCGTTGGGTGCGGAACAGCCCCCCTGCCCTGCCGCCGATCTCTACGGCGATCCAGCGACCGTCTCCGTCCTGACCGACCCGAAAGGGTGCGGCGGGACAAACGTGCTGACTGGCATGCGTGGCGATGGGCATCGGTGTCACAGGGTTCACGCGGCCCGGACCGGACGGGCTGCCGGGCGATCTGGCCCGGTAGTGCCGTTCGGTGGGTCAACCAGGGACTAACCTAAAGTCCCGTCGGCAACCGGAGCTGAGTGCCCGGTTGCCGCGCATTCAGCTCAAGCGGCGGTGTCTTTCGAGGACCGCTCGACGCGCTTGCGGTCGTTCGGGTCCAGCACCGTCTTGCGCAGCCGAATCGACTTCGGCGTCACCTCGACCAGCTCGTCGTCCTGGATCCAGGCGAGCGAGCGCTCCAGGGTCATGCGGATCGGCGGCGTCAGGCGCACAGCCTCGTCCTTCGAGGTGGTGCGGATGTTGGTGAGCTTCTTGCCCTTGAGCACGTTCACCTCGAGGTCGTTCTCGCGGTTGTGCTCGCCGATGATCATGCCCTGATAAACCTTCCAGCCGGGCTCGATCATCATCGGGCCGCGGTCCTCGAGGTTCCACATGGCGTAGGCCACGGCCTCGCCCTTGTCGTTGGAGATCAGCACGCCGTTGCGGCGGCCCGCGATCTCGCCCTTGAAGGGCTCGTAGGCCTTGAACAGGCGGTTCATGATCGCCGTGCCGCGGGTGTCGGTCAGCAGCTCGCCCTGGTAGCCGATCAGGCCGCGGGTCGGGGCGTGGAACACGAGGCGCAGGCGATCGCCACCCGAAGGCCGCATCTCCAGCATCTCGGCCTTCCGCTCCGACATCTTCTGGACGACGACGCCGGAATGCTCCTCGTCGACGTCGATCACGACCTCCTCGATCGGCTCGAGAAGCTCACCGTTCTCGTCCTTCTCGAAGACGACGCGGGGACGGGAGACCGCGATCTCGAAGCCCTCGCGCCGCATCGTCTCGATCAGGATGGCGAGCTGAAGCTCACCGCGGCCGGACACGTAGAACGAGTCCTTGTCGGCCGCTTCCTCGATCTTGAGCGTGACGTTGCCCTCGCCCTCCTTGAACAGGCGGTCGCGGATCATGCGGCTAGTGACCTTGTCACCCTCGGTGCCGGCGAGCGGCGAATCGTTGACGATGAACGACATGGTCACGGTCGGCGGATCGATCGGCTGGGCCTGGATCGGGGTGTCCACCTGCGGGTCGCAGAACGTGTCGGCCACCGTGCCCTTGATCAGGCCGGCGATGGAGACGATGTCGCCCGCCTCGCCGATATCGATCGGCGCGCGCTCCAGGCCCCGGAAGGCCAGGATCTTCGAGACGCGGCCGGTCTCGACCACCTTGCCGTCCCGCGACAGCACCTTGATTTGCTGGTTCGGCTTGACGGTGCCGGAGGCGATGCGGCCGGTGATGATGCGGCCGAGGAACGGGTTGGCCTCCAGCAGGGTCCCGAGCATCCGGAACGGACCCTCCTCGACGCGCGCCGGCGGCACGTGCTTGAGCACGAGTTCGAACAGCGGCTTGAGGCCCACCGACGGATCCGCCTCGGGGGCGTCGGCCATCCAGCCGTTGCGGCCGGACCCGTACAGGATCGGGAAGTCGAGCTGCTCGTCGGTGGCGTCGAGCGCCGCGAACAGGTCGAACACCTCGTTCACGACTTCGTTGATGCGCGCATCCGGACGATCGACCTTATTGATCGCCACGATCGGGCGGAGACCGATCTTGAGGGCCTTGCCGACCACGAACTTGGTCTGGGGCATCGGCCCCTCGGCGGCATCCACCAGCACGATCACGCCATCGACCATCGACAGGATGCGCTCGACTTCACCACCGAAATCGGCGTGGCCAGGGGTGTCGACGATGTTGACGCGGGTGTCCTCCCACACGACCGAGGTCGCCTTGGCCAGGATCGTGATGCCACGTTCCTTCTCCAAGTCGTTGGAGTCCATCGCCCGCTCCTCGACCCGCTGATTCTCGCGGAAGGTGCCGGATTGGGCCAGCAGCTTGTCGACGAGCGTCGTCTTGCCGTGGTCGACGTGGGCAATGATGGCGATGTTGCGCAGATTCATGGTGGCCCGAAACGGGTTGTGCCGGCTCCCTGGCGGCCGCGCGGCGCGGCCGTCCGCGCCGGGTGAGGTACGGAGTCGTGGTGGTTGCGTCGCAATATAAGCCCGCGCGCCCCGCGGCAAGGCCGCCGCACGCATGCCGGTGTATTACGGAACGCCCATACCCCAATAAACCACAGGTCGCGACAGAGAATTCACTGGCGGGAGAAACCGGAAATCGCGCGCTCGCACACGTGTATCTTCGTGGACCCCGCGCTCGGTGATTTTCGGGCGCCGTTCCACTGGCGATTGGCCGTCGTCCGCGCGGACCGGCGGGCGGTGGCGATTCGCCGCCCCTCCCCGCTCTACGGCGGGCTTGGCATACGGGCCGAAACGCGCGGAGGCGACCACGATGCACGGAAAGGTAGCAGGCGAGACAGCACTCGGTAGCGGCATGGATGCGTCGGCCGCCCGCCTCGATTAAGCGCGGCGTCGCTCACGTTGCCCGCTACCGCTGGTGCGGCCGAGATGCACCGGCCGGAGCTTGCGCGTTCACGGCGACCTGACGCGGCCGCTCCGATCCGCGGCGGCGTACGGACATGCTGTCCGCGCGGGTAGCGGTTCCGTGATCGCTGGGTGCCGCCGCGCGGCCGGCATGCCCTATATGACGCCGCGATGACGCTGCCGGCCCTCCTCAGGTCAGCGATGTCACCGTGACGCCGCGCGGCCGATCTCGCGTGTCTTCGAGCCCGATGGATGGAACCGCGTCGTTCGATGGAGTTTTCGCTCAGATCTGTGCGTGCGCGCACACCCGGCTCGCATCGATTTCGCCAGGACGGGCTTTCACCGGACGGATCCGATGCGCGAGCTTGAGCCGCGGCTCTTCCCGTATATCTGGCGCTACTCGAAGGCCGACCAGCTCAAGATCTGCGCGGTGGTCCTGGCCTCGCTGCCGTTCTACTTCGCCTCCCTCGATCTGCCCAAGCGCATCGTCAACGATGCCATCACCGGCAAGGCCTTCGCGCACGGCGAGGCGACCGCTCCCTTCCTGGAGATCACGGTCGATTGGCCGGACCTGCTGGGCGGCGGGACGACGCGGCTGTTCGAGGGCTTCCAGTTCGACCGATTCGAGCTGCTGCTGGGCCTCTCGACCCTGTTCCTGACGCTCGTCCTGATCAATGGTGCCTTCAAGTTCTGGATCAACCTGCAGAAGGGAATTCTCGGCGAGCGGATGCTGCGCCGCCTGCGCTTCCAGCTGTTCTCCCTGATGCTGCGCTTCACCCCGGAGGCGCAGCGTGAGGTGAAATCCTCAGAGACGGCGACGATCATCCGGGACGAGGTCGAGCCGATCGGCTCGTTCATTGGCGACGCGATCGTGGTGCCGGTCTTCCTCGGCACCCAGGCGGCCACCGCGCTCGCCTTCATCATGATGCAGAACATCTGGCTCGGCCTCGCAGCCGGCGGGATGGTGGCGGTGCAGATGACCGTGATCCCGCGCCTGCGGCGTCAGATCATCCTGCTCAGTCGCCAGCGCCAGATCGCCTCGCGCAACCTCGCGGGCCGGGTCGCCGAGGTGCTCGACGGCCTGCCGGCGGTGACACTCAACGACACCGGACGTTGGGAACGGGCTGAAATCGGCGGCCGGCTGTACAGCCTCTACGACCTGCGCCTGCGCATCTACCGGCGGAAATTCGCGGTCAAGTACCTGAACAACCTGCTCGCGCAGGTGACGCCGTTCCTGTTCTACGCCATCGGCGGCGTGTTCGCCCTCAAGGGCGAGCTCGATATCGGCCAGCTCGTGGCGGTGCTCGCCGCCTATCGCGATCTCCCGCCGCCCCTGAAGGAGCTGATCGACTGGGATCAGCAGCGCCTCGACGTCGAGGTGAAGTACGAGACCGTGGCGGCGCATTTCGGGCCGCAGCGCCTCCAGCCCGCGGAGCGGGACTCGCGGGCGACGCCGCCGCGCCTGGGCGGACCGCTGCGCGTGGAGGCGCTGGCGCTACGGGATCCCCAGGGGGGGCTGCCGATCGAGACGACGGACGTCGAGGCCGCTCTGCCGGGCCGGCTCGCCCTGGCGCCGCCGGGACCGATCGCGCAGGAATTCGCCCGGGTCCTGGCCGGGCTGCGCGTCCCGCCCAGCGGCACGATCCGGATCGGCGACCACGACCTGTCGACCCTGCCGCGGGCCGTCCGGTCCCGCCGCATCGCCTTCGCGGATCTCGAACCGGTCCTGTTCCCCGGGACGGTGCGCGACAACCTGCTGTACGGGCTGCGGATCCAGCCGCTGCGGACCCGTGGCATCGATCTCAGCAAGGCGCGGATCAACGAGGCGGTGAAGACCGGCAACCCGGCCGACAGCATCGACGATCCCTGGATCGACTACGCCCGGTTCGGCATCCGCGATGCCCGGGAACTCGACGAACGCCTGCTCGACCTGCTCTTCCGCCTGGATCTCGGCGACGACCTCTACCGGTTCGGCCTCGGTGCCCTCAGCACGGTGGTCCACGATACGCCCGCCGGTCAGCGCATGATCGCCGCCCGCGATCATCTGCGCGAACACTTCGCCAAGAGCGGGCTCGCGGACCTCGTGATCCCGTTCTCGCGCGGCAGCTACAACGCGCAGGCGACCGTCGCGGAGAACCTGATGTTCGGGGTGCCGCGCGACCCGACGCTGACGGATCCGCGACGGCTCGCAGGGGTGCGCCTGTTCCGCGAGGCGCTGGAGCGGGTGAAGCTGCTGGACGAACTCGACCGCATGGGCGTGGCGATCGCCCAGAACCTCAAGGACATCTTCGCCGACGTGCCGCCCGGCCACCCGCTGTTCCGGCGCTTCTCGCTGATCACCCCGGACGCCCTGCCCGATTACCTCCGCCGGCTCGCCCGCCTGCCCGCGGAGGGCCGGCTGGACGAGGCGGACAGCGTGGCGTTCATGGCTCTCGCGCTCGCCTACGTCGAGCCGCGGATGCGCTTCGGCCTGCTCGATCATCCGCTGCAGCTCCGGATCGTCGGGGCGCGGGGTGTGGTCCAGGCGTTCATGCACGGACACGACGGCTGCGACATCGAATCGTACGACCCGAATCGGATCAACCCGCGCAGCACCGTCCTCGACAACCTGCTGTTCGGCCGCATCGATACGGCGCGCATGCACGGCGAGGCGATCATCCAGCGCGAGGCCCGGGCGGTGTTCCGCGAGTTCGACCTGGAGCGCCCGGTCCAGCGGCGCGGCCTCGACAAGGAGGTCGGCAACCGCGGCCAGCTGCTCACCGAGCGCGTCCGCGTCCGGATCGGCCTGGCACGGGCGCTGCTGCGCGATCCGGAGATCCTGGTGGTCGACCGGGTGAGCGAGCAGCTGGAGCGCGGGGTCGACACGCTGCTCGACGTGACGGGGGCCGTGCTGCCCCAAGGCAGTCTCGTGGCCAGCCTGTCCAGCGAAGCCGAGGCGGCCCGCTTCCCGGCGCGATTGCAGCTTCGGCCGAACGAGTCCCGCCTGCGCAACGCCGCCGAGTGACCCAGGCCTGACGGTGCCGCAGCGCACGACCGGCGCGAGCCGGCGGTTTACAGTGCGGCGCGACTCCGGCACAGGATGGTCCGACATGCCCCCATCATCGGACGCGATCGCGACTTCGGACCGGACACATCCGAGCCTCGCCGGCCTGCCGCGCCTGGTGCCGCCGCACCCGGCCCTGGCGGAGCACGAGCTTCCGCTCCCGGCCTACCTGCGCTCCATCCGCGACAACGGCCTGGCGGGCTTCCCCCGGCGCGCGTTCGAGGAGCCGATCACCCGGCGCGGCCTGCTCGGACGGTCGAGCTACGTCCTGAACGATCCCGAGGCGATCCGGCACTTCCTGGTGGAGAACCAGGCCAACTACGCCCGCACCACCGGGACGATGCGGATCCTGCGGCCGATCCTGGGTGACGGCCTGCTGATCAGCGAAGGCTCGGCCTGGCGCCATCAGCGCCGCACCCTGGCGCCGGCGTTCACGCCCCGGGCGATCGATGGCCTCGTGCCGCACATCGCCGCCGCCGTGAACGACGGGATGGATCGCATCGTCTCGGAGGCGGCTGCGGGTCCGATCGACCTGTTCGCCGCCTTCCATCGGCTGGCGCTCGAGATCGCCGGCCGAAGCATGTTCTCGGTCGGGATGGACCGGTACGGTCCGGAGCTGCGCGACTTCATCGCCGAGTACAGCGTCAAGATCGGGCGTCCGCACCTCCTCGACATCGTGATCCCGCCCGGCTGGCCGGTGCCGCTCGATTGGGCCCGCGGACGGTTCAGACGACGCTGGATCCCGTTCCTCGACCGGATCATCGCGGCCCGCCAGGCGGCGGCGCGGGACGAGGGCCATTCCGGCGACCTGCTCGACCTGCTTGCCACCGCCCGCAACCCCGATACCGGCGCGCCGTTCAGCGCGGCCGAATTGCGGGACCAGGTCGCGACCATGATCCTGGCCGGCCACGAGACCACGGCCGGCACCCTGTTCTGGGCCGCCTACATGCTGGCGCTCGCCCCCGAGTTGCAGGAGCGGCTCGCCGCCGAGGCGCAGGCCGCCGACCTCAGCGATCCGACCGGCTGCCAGAGCGACGGGCGACTGCCATTGATCCGGGCGACGGTGGACGAGACCCTGCGCCTGTACCCCGCGGCATTCGTGATCGTCCGGCGGGCGCTCGGCCCGGACATTCTTGCGGGCCATCCGGTCAGGAAGAGTGACATCGTGATGGTGAGCCCCTGGGTGCTCCACCGGCACCGGCTGCTCTGGTCGGACCCGGAAGCGTTCGACCCCGGGCGCTTCCTGCCCGGCGCGAAGCCGCCGGCGCGGTTCTCCTACCTGCCCTTCGGGGCCGGCCCGCGCGTCTGCATCGGCGCCCAATTCGCGCTGATCGAGACGGTGCTGTCGCTGGCCCGGCTGCTGGCCCGGTTCCGGCTCGAACTGGAGGACCGGGAGCCGATCCTGCCCCACGCCGTGGTCACCACGCAGCCCCAGCGCTTCGCGAAGTTCCGGCTCGTCCCGCGGGAACCGATCAACCCTTGATTCCCGTGATGGTGGTCGAGATCGCCCGCGGATCCCGCATCGGCCAGCGCCCGCTCTCGACCTGCGCCAGGAACTCGCCCAGCAGGCGGTTGTAGGCGTCGGGCTCCTCGACGCTGAGCGCGTGGCCGGTATTGGGCAGGATCGCCAGCGCGGCCGACGGGATGACCCGTTTCAGCATCAGGCTCGGAGCCAGGCAGGGCCAGTCTTCGTCGCCGGAAACGACCAGGGTCGGCACGGTGATCTGCGCCAGCGCATCCTGCAGGTCGTACAAGGACGGTCGTCCCTTCTGCACGCCCGCCTGGGTGTTGGCCGATCCGGTCGCCGAATGCTCGGCCAGCATGCGCTTGAACTCGGCATGCCCGCGGGGATCCTTTGTCTCGAACTGGACCCGGGTCGGCCCGTAGGCATAGCGCTCGGCGAAAGCCTCCATGCCGTCCCGCCGCAGGATCGTCGCGGTTGCCTCGGCCTCGGCGCGAAACAGCTCCTGTCGGTCGGGTTCTGCGCCGTAGCCGCAGCCGCCGAGGCAGAGGGACAGGGCGCGGTGGGGATGGCGCAGCCCGAAATGCAGGGTCGCGAAGGCGCCCATCGAGATTCCGGCCACGTGGGCGCGCGCAGCGCCGATATGATCGAGGATCGCCAGGATGTCGTCGGCGGCGCGGGCCTGCGAATAAGCCGAGACGGCGTCCGGAACGTCGGACGGCGGGTAACCCCGGGCGTTGAACGCTATGGCGCGATAGCGTCGGCCGAAATGGCGAAGCTGCGCCTCGTAGCTGCGGTGGTCTCCCGCGAACTCGTGCACGAAGATCAGCGGCGTGCCGCTTCCGCTCTCCTCGTAATGGAGGCGGATCCCGTCATCCGTGGTGGCGCTCGGCACGGTCTACTCTCCCGACGCGATCGACGACCGATCGCCGCCGCCGAATCGAGATGGGGCGCAATCACGCGCGGTCGAGACCGACATGACGAAGCCGCGCCCGGCTCGGCGGACGCGGCTTGCAAACGTTCGTGCCGGCGGTGACGATCCCGGTCCGGCTCAAGCGGCCTTCTTGGCGGCGGGCTTGCGCCCACCCCTGTTGGCTGCGACCTCGGCCAGCTTGGCCGCCAGCTTCGCATCGAGCTTGGCCGAGACACCGAGCGGAAGCTCGATGTCGAGACCCAGCGTCGAGACGCCCTCACCACGCTCCAGGGTGACCTTCACCTTGTCGGCTTCCACCGAGACATGGTTGGCGATCACCGCCAGGATCTCGTCGCGGAGCTGCATCACCAGGTCGGGGCGGCCCGACTCGGCGCGCTCGTGGGCGAGGATCAGCTGCAGGCGGTCGCGGGCGACCGCGCCGGAGTTGCGCTTCTGGAAGATGCCGAGGATGCTCATGCCGCCCTCCGCATGAACAGCTTGTCCAGGAACGACTTCCGCTCGGTCGGCATGCTCATCGGCACGTCCTCGCCCTTCAGCCGGCGCGCCGCATCGGCGTAGGCCCGCGCCGGGGCACAGAGGGGGTTGTTGAGGGTGACCGGGCAGCCGAGGTTCGAGGCGCGCAGCACCTCCTGGCTCTCGGGGATGATCGCCAGCAGCGGGATCGACAGGATGTCGAGGACGTCCTCGGTCTTGAGCATGTCGCCGCGGTCGGCCCGCATTGGGTCGTAGCGGGTGAGGATGAGGTGCTTCTCCATCTCCTCGCCCTTTTCCGCCTTGGCGGTCTTGGAATCGAGCAGCCCGATGATCCGGTCGGAGTCGCGCACCGAGGAGACCTCGGGGTTGGTCACAACCACGGCCACGTCGGCGTGGTGCATGGCGAGCTGGGCGCCGCGCTCGATGCCGGCGGGCGAGTCGCACACCACCCAGTCGAACCGCTCACGCAGCTCTTCCATCACCCGGGCGACGCCGACATCGGTGAGCGCGTCCTTGTCGCGAGTCTGCGAGGCCGGCAGCAGGAACAGGGTGTCGAGCCGCTTGTCCTTGATCAGGGCCTGCGGCAGCTTGGCGTCGCCGTTGACGACGTTGATGAGGTCATAGACCACCCGGCGCTCGGCACCCATGACCAGGTCGAGGTTGCGCAGGCCGACGTCGAAATCGACGACGCACACGCTCTGCCCGCCCTGTGCCAGGGCCGCTCCGAGGGCCGCGGTCGTCGTCGTCTTGCCGACGCCGCCCTTGCCCGATGTGACGACGAGAACCTTTGCCACGCGTGGATCTCCCTGATTTCTAAGCTTGGATTAGTCTAAGCTTGCCATTCGGATGTTGCCGCCATCGAGCCAGACCTGGGCGGCCTTGCCGCGCAGGGCCGTGCCCATGTCCTCCGCCGTCCGCACGAGGCGGTCGATCCCCAGCAACTCGGGCTCGAACTTGCGGCAGTAGATTCGTGCGCGCGGGTTGCGCGCGGCACCGGCGATCGCGCGACCGCGCAGAGCGCCGTAGACGTGGATCGAACCGCCGGCGAGGATCTCGGCCCCCGAGGAGACCGACCCCATCACGGTGACGTCGCCGGTCGGGTTGATCACGCTCTGACCGGAACGGACCGAGCCCTCCACGGTGATCGAGGTGACCACCTGCGGCTCCGGCTCGGCGGGCGCCGCCGGCATCTCGACCGTGTCCGACGGACGCCCCTGTACCAGCAGCGGCGGAAATCCGGCCGCGACGGCGTCGATCCCTTCGATCCCCAGGACCGTGATGCCGCGGGCCTTGAGTTCGTTCATTAACGTTTCGAGCGCGTCCGGCTCGGGCTTGAACTGGGCGCAATCCAGGATGACGGCCCGGCCTTTCAGCAGGGTCGGCGAGCGCTTCAGCGCCGCGTCGAGGCCCGCGAGCCACTCGGGAAGCGGCGGCTCGGGGGTGAGGGCGAGGCCCTTGAACGCCCGCCCGCGAAGGCTGAGCGGCCGGGGCGCAGGAGCCGCCGCGGGGGCGGTCTGCGGGTCGTCGATCGGCTCGGGGAGGGTTTCGCTCATGTCGGCCCGTTAAGAGTCCTTACCGGACCATTGACGGCTGGCATGGTTACCGAAGGGTTAAGTTTTGGATCCGGTCGGCAAATTCTGCCGGGATCCTGGTATCGGCGGATCTGTGCGGTCCTTGGACCCCGTCATCGGGGACACTCCGCACCTCAGCGTTTGCGTCCCGGCCGTCGACACGCAAGCGCCTGACGGGTCCGGCCGATTCTTCTTAAACAACGACAAAAAAAAGGTTTTTCTCGCGGCGCTGTTTCAGGCCTCGCGTTTGCGATCGAACCGTCAAATCTTCGAATAGTCCGGCGTCAGACCATCCGGCAGGGAAATGGATTCCAACCGTTCGTCGGGCGGGCGCCCGGGAAGATGGTAAGCCGCTTCCTTACCCGCGCTCGAACAGACTGAGCTTGATCGCGTCCTCAACGAGCCGCACCTCCACGGCCTGCCCCTGGAAGGTCGGATCGAGGTCGTCGGCGGCGCGGTAGAGGCCGTCGATCGCCACCAGTTCCGGCTCGAATCGACGGCACCAGATCCGAGCGCCGGGATTGCCGGCGGCGCCCGCGACCGCGCGGCCGCGCAGGGCGCCGTAGACGTGGATCGACCCGCCCGCGATCACCTCGGCCCCCGAGGCCACGGCGCCGAGCACAGTCACGTCGCCTTCGAGATGCAGCACGGTCTGGCCAGAGCGCACCGGCGCATCCAGGATCAGCGACCGAGCGATCTCCTTGGCGGCCGGCTCGGCGGGTGCATCCTCGCCCGGGGTGGCGACCTCGCCGGCGGGGCGGCCACCCGACAGGGCCGGCGGCAGTTCGGGGGTGAGGATCGCGGGCGGCGCGCCTTCGATGCCCAGGATCGCGATCCGGCGGGCGGCGAGTTCGGCGAGCAGGCCGTCGAGGTCCTCCCGGGTGAGCCGCAGGCCGGCGAGGTCGAGGATCACCGGCCGGCCGGCGAAGAAGTTGGGCGCGCGGCGGTTCAGGGCGTCGAGGTCGCCGAGCCACTCGGCCACGGGCGGCACGGGGGCGAGAACGGTGGCCATGAAGGAGCGGCCGCGGAAGCGGATCGGCGGGCGCGCCGGCTCGGATGTCGGCTGGGTCACGGGCGTTTTCGGTGTCGCGTGGCGGGTGCCTGCATCCATGCGGTGCGACCGCGCTGGGGGCAATCCCGCAACGCCTCGTGTGACGCCTTGCTCGGCCCGCAGGGGCGTTTCTGTTGTAGAGAGGTCCGACAGCCGATCCGGACGAGACCTTGAGCAGCGTACCCGCGCCCCGACCCTTCGTCGTCGACGACCTGACCCAGGCCAACCAGCGCCGGGCGGCCGATCCCCGCGCCTCGGCCTGGGTATCGGCCAATGCCGGTGCGGGCAAGACCAAGGTCCTCACCGACCGCGTCGTGCGCCTGCTCCTCGACGGGGCGCCCCCGGGCCGGATCCTGTGCCTGACGTTCACCAAGGCGGCGGCTGCCAACATGGCGATCCGGGTGTTCCGCCTGCTCGGCCGCTGGGTGACGTTGGACGACGCCGCGCTTGCGGCGGAGCTCACGGCGCTGACCGGCGAGCGGGCCGACGCGGAGCGGCTGCGCATGGCGCGGCGGCTGTTCGCCCGGGCGGTGGAGACGCCGGGGGGCCTCAAGATCGAGACTCTGCACGCCCTGTGCGAGCGGCTGCTCCACATGTTCCCGTTCGAGGCGAACGTGCCGGCCCGGTTCGTGGTGCTCGACGAGACCAAAGCGAGAGAGATCTTCGACATCGAGATGGCCAACGTACTGGCCGACGCGGTGTCGAACGGCGACACGCCGCTCAGTGCGGCGCTGGCGCGGGTCACCCCGGAGGCGACGGGCGACACCCTGCGGGCGGCGATCCGCTCCGCGTTGCGAGCGCGAAGTCTGATCGGCGACCGCGCCCGAATGGAGCGTTCCTTCGAAGAATTGCACGGGGCCCTCGGGCTAGCCGACGAAGAGAACGCGGAGGCTGTCGAGGCCGCGATCCTGGACGGCGGCCCAGGCTGCAGACCCGAGGACCGGGCAGCGCTGATCGACGGATTGCGCACCGGCAAGGCCAACGACGAGAAGCTGGCCGACGCCCTGGCGGCGGCCGAGGCCGAGCGGGCGCGATCGGAGGATCTGCCGGACCGGTCCGAAGCGCTCGATCTCTACCGTGGGGTGTTCTTCACCCAGAAGGACGAGCCCAAGGCCGATACCAGCCTCGGCACCAAGGGTGTCCCGGCGGACGTGAAGGCGTGCCTGATCGCCGAGCGCAATCGGCTGGAACCGCTGTTCGATCGCTTGCGCGCCGCACGGGCGCATGCCCGCACCCAGGCCCTGTTCCAGCTCGCCGCCGAGATCCACCGCCGGGTCGAGGCGCAGAAGGCCCGGCTCGGCGCGCTCGATTTCGACGACCTGATCCACAAGGCCCTGGACCTGCTGGCCCGGGTCGGGGCCGGGTGGGTACTTTACAAGCTCGACCGCGGCATCGACCACGTGCTGGTCGACGAGGCGCAGGATACCAACCCGGAGCAGTGGGAGATCCTGCGGGCGATCACCCAGGAATTCGCCGCCGGCGAGGGTGCCCGGGCCGGGACCCGGACCCGGTTCGCGGTAGGCGACCCGAAGCAATCGATCTACGGCTTCCAGGGCGCCGAGCCGCGGGAATTCGCGCTCACCCGGGCGGCCTGGATCCAGGAATCGCGAGCCGCCGGCCTGACCTTCGAGGACGTGCCGCTGACCCTGTCGTTCCGCTCGACCGGGATGGTGCTTCAGGCGGTCGACGCGGTGTTCGCCCTCGACGCGCACAACGAGGGCCTGTCGTTCGAGGACGTCGCCCGCCGGACCGTCCACGCCAGCGCCCGGCCCGGCGCCCCCGGGGCGGTCGAGTTGTGGCCGATCGCCGAGCCCGAGCCTGCCCCGGAGCCGGATGCCTGGACGGCGCCCGTGGACGCCCCCGAGACCAGCGCCCCGGCGATCGTCACCGCGCGGCGTGTGGCGCAGGCGGTGCGGACCTGGACGATCCAGGGCGACGCCACCGGCCGGGTCTGGCGCCCCGGCGACGTGCTGATCCTGGTCCGCAAGCGCGGGCCGGCCTTCGAGGAGGTGATCCGCGCCCTCAAGGGCCTCGGCGTCCCGGTCGCCGGCCAGGACCGGCTGGAGGTCTCGGCCCATATCGCGGTGGCCGACCTCGTGGCCGCCGGGCGCGCCGGCCTGCTGCCGGCCGACGACCTGACGCTCGCCACCGCGCTCAAGACGCCGCTGGTCGGCTTCACCGACGAGGATCTGGTCCGGCTCGCCGCGCGCCGGGACCTGTCCGAGACCCTGGAGGATTCCCTGCACCGGCACGCAGCGGCCGGCGATGCCGCGGCGATCCGCGGGCTCGCTGCGCTGTCGGACTGGATCGCCCTGGCGGGTCTTCACGGCCCGTTCGGCTTCTACGCGCGGCTGCTCGGGCCGCAGGGCGGGCGGGCCAAGCTGGTCGCCCGGCTCGGGGGCGAGGCCGGCGACGCCATCGACGTCTTCCTCGCCGCCGCCGCCCAGGCCGAGACAGGCGAGGACGCACCCTCGCTCGGCGGCTTCCTGGCCCGCTACGTCGGCACCGAGGCCGGCCACACGGTCAAGCGCGACATGGAATCGGGCCGCGACGAGGTCCGGGTGATGACGGTGCACGGGGCCAAGGGCCTGGAGGCGCCGGTCGTCGTCGTGATCGACGGCTGCGAGCCGCTCGGGCGCAACGACCCGCCGCTGCTGCCGCTGCCGGTCGGTCGCGCGATGCTGCCGCCGGTCTGGTCCAGCGGGAAGACGCAGGATTGCGCCGCCACCGGCGAGGCCCGCGCGGCACTGCTCGCCCGGGCGCGCCAGGAGCACAACCGCCTTCTCTACGTGGCCATGACCCGGGCCGCCGACCGGCTGATCGTGGCGCCGTTCCGGGGCCACGAGCGCGAGAGCGAGGCCGCGTGGTGCCGGATGGTCCGGGCCGGCCTGGAAGCCGCCCTCGGCGCCGGGCAGACCCTGGAGCTGCCCTACGGACCCGCGACGCTGTGGCAGGACGGCGCGGAGACGCAGCACCGTCCGCCGGACGTGCCGTCGCCGATCGCGGCGACGAAGCCGGAGCCGGATTGGCTGCGCAGCCCCGTGCCGGCGGAACCCCAGATCCCGGTTCTCAACCCGTCCGGCGCCCTGCAGGCGGCCGACGGTGCCCGGGTGCCCCCGCCCCGCCTCGCGGACGCCCAGGCGCGGCGCCGGGGCATCCTGATCCATTCCCTGCTGCAGCACCTGCCCCGGGTCGAGACCGGGCGCCGGGAAGCGGCCGGCCTCGCTTTCGTGCGGGCCCGCGCCCCCGGCCTGCCGCGGCCGGCAACCTCCGGAATCGTCCGCTCGGTGCTGCGGATCATCGACGATCCGGACCTCGCCCCGCTCTTCGCACCCGACGCCCGGGCCGAGGTGAACCTGTCCGGCCGGGTGCGAGCCGGCGGTGGCGAACGGGTGGTGCAGGGCCGCGTCGACCGCCTCTCCGTCGCGACCGACACGATCCGGATCGCCGACTTCAAGACCGGCCGCCCGCCGCCCGAGGACGCGCCGCTACCGCCTGCGGAAGCCGGACAGATCGCGCTCTACGCGCGCCTGCTCGGCGAGATCTATCCGGAGCGGACGATTCGGCCGATGCTGATCTGGACCTCGGGTCCGGTGATCCGGACGCTGAGTGCGGACGATATCCGAGCGGCCCTCGACCGGGCGGGGATCGAGGGCTGACGGGC
This sequence comes from Methylobacterium sp. WL7, assembly GCF_008040085.1. Classification (NCBI taxonomy): domain Bacteria; kingdom Pseudomonadati; phylum Pseudomonadota; class Alphaproteobacteria; order Hyphomicrobiales; family Methylobacteriaceae; genus Methylobacterium; species Methylobacterium sp. WL7. Next base: position 92,750 of record NZ_VRVG01000008.1, read on the forward strand.
GCTTTTCCGAGTGAGCGAGCGCACCTGAGAACGACGAGTTTCCAGGCTCGCTACAGCGCGTGATCGACGTGTCTGTGGATAGCTTCTGGCCGAATCATGCGCGCTTCACGCCGTCATTGCGAGCACGGCGAAGCGACCCGGTGATGCACCAGCTTAAGATCGCGCAGCGCCCCGGGGTTGCTTCGCTACGGTCGCCATGACGGTGGGGCGGGGGTGTCGAGGAAGAAAGCTGTAACGCGGCGGCATCCGCTGGAAGGGTCTTCTCTCGCACCCTTCCCCGCCC